>JBMYWE010000128.1:0-6998 GCA_049607125.1 Granulosicoccaceae bacterium
TTTGGGCCACGCCAATTGAACAACGGCGGTTCTGTCAAAATTCGCGGCGATGTCTCCAGTCAGTTCACCACCGGTTTGCTGCAGTGTGGACCGTTGATGGATCAGGGTCTCGACATTGATATCGACGGTGAGTTGATCTCCAAGCCCTACGTGGATATGACGATTTCTCTGATGGCGCGATTTGGTGTAACCGTGGAGCGCGACGGCTGGCAGTCATTTCACGTGGCGCCCGGACAAAAGTACACCAGCCCCGGCGAAATCTATGTCGAGGGCGACGCCTCATCGGCCAGCTATTTTCTGGCGGCCGGTCTGGTAGGCGGCGGGCCGGTGACGGTGCACGGCGTCGGCCGCGACAGCATTCAAGGTGATGTGGGCTTTGCCGATGCGCTCGAAGCCATGGGGGCGCAGGTACAGCGCAACCGTAACAGCATCGATGTGTGCGCGCCGACCGACTTGCACGTGCGTGCTTTCGACGCCGACTTCAATGCTATCCCCGACGCAGCCATGACTTTGGCGGTGGTGGCGATTTTCGCCGACGGACCCTGCACCTTGCGCAATATCGCCTCGTGGCGAGTCAAGGAGACCGACCGCTTGAGCGCTATGGCCACCGAGCTCGGCAAGCTCGGTATAGAGGTGGAAGAGGGTGAGGATTGGTTGCGAGTGCACCCCGGGCCGGTCAAGGATGGCGTGAGTATCCATACTTACGATGACCATCGCATCGCCATGTGTTTTTCTTTGATCGCAGCGGCCGGTGTGTCGGTCACCATCGAAGACCCCGATTGCACGGCCAAAACTTTCCCCAACTACTTTAATGCCTTCGCTGCGCTGACCCCCCAGAAGGCGGACGCGTGAGTAGCCCAGTATTAACTGTCGACGGCCCGGGTGGCGCGGGTAAAGGGACGGTGACACGCGCGGTGGCGGGCCTCGAGGGCTATCACCTACTCGACAGCGGCTCGTTGTATCGTTTGACAGCGCTGGCCAGTCAACGAGCGGGTGTATCGCTCGATAATATCGAGGCGGTGGCACAAGTGGCGCGGCAAATGAATGTCAGTTTTGATGTCACTGGAGATCGCACCGGCTATGCGCTAGACGGCGAGGATTTGACTGAGCAAGTGCTGTTGGAGAGTACCGGTGCATTGGCCTCGAGAGTGGCCAAACACGGTCCAGTTCGTGACGCATTGTTTCATTTGCAGCGTCAGTTTTGTCGGCCCCCCGGGCTGGTGGCCGATGGCCGTGACATGGGTACGGTGGTGTTTCCCGAGGCTGAGTGCAAGGTGTATCTCACCGCCAGTGCTGAAGAACGCGCCAGAAGGCGCTACGAACAGTTAGTAACTAGCGGAAATGATGTTAAACTAGTGGACTTGCTGGAAAGTATCCAAGCGCGAGATGCGCAGGATATGAATCGAGCGGTAGCGCCTTTGCGTCCAGCGGACGACGCGCACGTTGTCGATTCCAGTGATATGACCATCGCCGAGGTGGTTGAATTAGTACGAGAACATTTGCATAAGGCTTTGAAATCTAAATAAAAGCTTGTGCGCGGCAGAGCGAATACCCGCCTGCCAATGGACCACCATGGCCGGATTGCCTAAGTGGAATTTATCAACCGTGTTTCGGCCGGATCGCCTTACCACGCTACCAACTACAGGTTAAAAGCCTAATGTCTGAATCATTTGCCGAGTTATTTGAAGAGAGCCTCCAGAAGACGGAAATGCGCCCTGGCGCTATCCTTATGGGTTCAGTTGTCGATATCACCCCCGATTTCGTCATCGTCGCCGCCGGTCTCAAGTCCGAAGGCGTTATCCCATTGGATCAATTCCGCTCTGAGAGTGGTGAGCTCGAAGTTCAAATCGGCGACACCGTCGAAGTAGCCCTGGAAGCAGTCGAGGACGGCTTCGGTGAAACCAAACTGTCTCGCGAAAAAGCACGTCGTGCTCGCAGCTGGACCAAGCTCGAAGAAGCGCACGAAGGCGACGAGATCGTTACCGGTCTTATCACAGGTAAGGTCAAAGGCGGTTTTACTGTCGAGATCAACGATATCCGCGCTTTCTTGCCAGGTTCTCTGGTCGATGTCCGCCCCGTGCGCGACACCGGCTACCTAGAAGGTAAAGAGCTGGAATTCAAAGTCATCAAGCTTGACCAGCGTCGCAACAACGTGGTTGTTTCGCGCCGCGCAGTTGTTGAATCTGAGTACTCCGCTGAGCGCGAGCAGCTGCTCGAGAAGCTTCAGGAAGGTATCGAAGTCAAAGGTATCGTCAAGAATCTCACCGACTACGGTGCGTTCTTGGATCTGGGTGGTATCGACGGTCTGTTGCACATCACCGATATGGCTTGGAAGCGTGTTAAGCATCCTTCTGAAGTGGTTGAGATCGGTCAAGAAGTCGACGTTAAAGTTCTTAAGTTCGACCGTGAGCGCAACCGCGTATCACTCGGCCTGAAGCAACTGGGCGATGATCCATGGACTGCGATCCAGCGTCGTTACCCTGAGAACACTCGTCTCACCGGTAAAGTCACTAACATCGCTGACTACGGCTGCTTCGTTGAAGTTGAAGAAGGCGTCGAAGGTCTGGTACACGTCTCTGAAATGGATTGGACCAACCGCAACGTCAACCCGAATAAGGTTGTCGCTGTAGGCGACGAAGTTGAAGTTATGATCCTCGACATCGACGAAGAGCGTCGTCGTATCTCTCTGGGTATCAAGCAGTGTAAAGCCAACCCATGGGATGACTTCGCGACTCAGTTCAACAAGGGCGATCGCGTGATCGGTAAGATCAAGTCGATCACAGACTTCGGTATCTTCATCGGTCTGGACGGCGAAATTGACGGCCTGATCCACTTGTCAGACCTCTCCTGGAACGACAACGGTGAAGAGTTGGTTCGCAACTACAAGAAAGGCGACGAGCTTGAAGCGATCGTCCTATCTGTAGATCCAGAGCGCGAGCGCATCTCGCTAGGCGTCAAGCAGATGGATCAAGACCCATTTGCCCAGTTTGTTGCTGATAACCCCAAGAGCAGTATTGTTAAAGGAACGGCCATAGAGGTCGATGCCAAGGGCGTAACTGTCGATTTGGGTGACGGTGTAGAAGGTTACATCCGCGTCAGCGAGCTCTCTCGCGACCGCGTCGATGATGCCACCAACATCGTCAAAGTTGGCGACGAAGTCGAAGCCAAATTCGTCAATATCGATCGCAAATCTCGCAGCTTGAACTTGTCTGTCAAAGCCAAGGATAATGATGACGAGGCCGAGATGGTCACTGGCTACAACGAAGCCGCTGCTGCAGCGCCTGCAATGACGCTCGGTGATATCTTGAAAGAGCAGATGGACGCTAAAAACTGATCCATTGGAACTTTGGCGGAAACTGGCGTGCCAGTTTCCGCTTAGTCCACTGAAGGTCAGTGACACTCAATCGCCACTCGGGTGATTGAGTTTTAACCCCTGAAATGTTTGGGAGCATGACCATGAGCACCACCGACAACGCGATGACCAAATCAGAACTGATTGAGGTCTTGTCTCGTCAACAGAGCCACTTGGCCCAAAAAGACGTAGAACTGGCCGTGAAAGTGTTGCTCGAATCCATGAGTCGCTCCCTGAGCGGGGGAGACCGTATTGAGGTGCGTGGCTTTGGCAGTTTTAGTCTGCATTTTCGGCCGCCACGTCTAGGTCGCAACCCCAAATCTGGAGACACGGTCGCCTTGCACGGCAAATACGTACCCCATTTCAAACCGGGAAAAGAGTTGCGCGAGCGTGTTAACAAAGGCATGAGCAAACCGCTAGACCCTCAGTAGGCCACGGCGATTTACTGTGTTTACAAACCCTGCCTCGGCGGGGTTTTTTGTGTGTACTGTGAGCTGCTATTGTCCGTGTGACAGCTAACAACTGCCTGTCTGGCTTCCATAAGGGGCGTTTTTTCGCCGTTGTGGTTTACGTATCGCCTATTCCGGATGATTCTATTGGCACCGTTGGGCAGTTTGAGCAATGCTAGTCATGTGTTCGGGCTGAGTCGGTTTCTGATCAACACCTATGCGTCGATAAACGCTAGAATAGACAACTCACCAACCACCTTTGATACCCTCTGTGCTGCCAGCCTTTTCGACTCCGAGATGCCTCCATGATTGAAGCGCTCTGGTTATTGTTACCAGTGGCAGCAGCTTCTGGCTGGTTGAGTGCCAAGCGCAGTAGCGATGCGCCAGGTGATGGCCCAGAGGCGCCCAGCGATTACTACCAAGGCATTAGCTTTCTTTTAAACCAAGAAGAAGACAAAGCAATCGATGTTTTCTTGCGTGTGGTCGAAATCGACGACGACACTGCAGAGACGCACTTGGCTCTCGGTAGTTTGTTTCGCCAGCGCGGAGAGGTGCAGCGGGCGATCCGGTTGCACAAGGACATTTGCGACCGGGTAGATTTGCGCAAAAAACTGCGCGACGAGGCGCGTCTGGAGCTCGCGAGAGACTATTTCGCCGCTGGCCTGTACGACTGGGCTGAGCGCAACTTTATGCAGCTGATCGAAGAAAAGGTGTTTATTGGCCCGTGTTACGAAGGGCTTATTTCCATTTGCGAGCGCGGGCATGAGTGGCAACGCGCCATTGACTCTGCCCATCAGAGCCAAAATTTAACGGGTGCTAATCACGGATCGACCATTGCGCACTACCATTGCGAGATTGCTGGGACTGCCTTAGTGCAAGGTGAGTCAGCAATCGCTAATGATGAATTGGACGCCGCTCTAGATGCCAATGTGAATTGCGTGCGAGCGTGGATAATGCGAGCGGAAATTGCGCGCGACAACGGTGACCACAGACAGGCTGTACGCGACTACGAGCGAGCTATATCACTGGATGAGGCAATTGTGCCCGAAGTGGCGAGGCCGCTGATGGAGACCTTGACCTCCAGTGGTGATGAAGGCGCTCTGCGCGCCTATATTGCCAAGTTGCGCGCCAAGAGCAACAGCTACACCATGATCAGTACCGCATCCGATGTGCTGGAAAACCTCGAAGACCCGCGCGTGGCGCGTCACTTTTTTAAAGAGCAGTTGTTGCGCCGACCATCACTGCAAGGTTTACAGCATTGGGCGCGCATGGAAATGGATAGCTCCAGTGCATCCAGCCGCAAGCAGATTGCGGTGATCGTCAACATGCTGGATCGGGTGATGGAAAATCGCCCCACGCACGCCTGCAATCAGTGTAATTTTAAAGGTCGTCAGTTGTATTGGCAGTGTCCGAGTTGCCACAACTGGGACTCCATCCGCCCAATTCTCGGGGCCGAAGGGGAATAATATGCAAGATAGCAAGCGACTGATTGTCGCTCTTGATTACGCCGGTGAGGAGCAAGCACTGGCCATGGCCGATGCTCTTGACCCAACTAAAGTGCGGGTCAAAGTTGGCAAAGAGCTCTTTACTCGCTGCGGTCCACCACTGTTAAAGGCGTTGCAGCAGCGCGGTTTTGAGGTTTTCCTAGATCTTAAATTTCACGACATACCCAACACGGTTGCCGGTGGCGCTCGTGCCGCTGCAGATTTAGGCGCCTGGATGCTCACTTTGCACGCCGGTAATGGAGGGGCGGCGCTTCGCGCTGCACGTACTGCGATCGATGAGATGGGCAGCGCGATGCACTTGGTCGGTGTGACGGTGTTGACAAGTCTTGATGATGCGCAGTTAGCCGAAGTCGGTGTTTTGGACGGCGCGCGAGCACAAGTGGCTCGGCTGGCCGCGCTGGCCGCTGAATGCCAGATGTCTGGCATTGTGTGTTCGGCGCAGGAGCTGGCACTGGTGCGCGGCATTCTGCCCAGCGATTCGCTGACGGTCACACCGGGAATTCGTCAGAGTGGCGATGCCGCCGATGATCAAAACCGCACCATGGGCCCCGGCGAAGCAGTGGCCGCAGGTGCCAGCTATCTAGTCGTCGGTCGGCCGATTACCCGAGCTCCCAGCCCAATGCAGGCCGTCCAGAACTACCTCAACGAAATTCAACTCAGCTGAGAATTGGCTTTTATTCATGTCGGAAAAAGTATTTATTGATGCCGAATCGCTGTTGCGCGATTCCTGTAAATTGGCGGGTCAAGTGATTCGCAGCGGCTTTCGCCCTAACTTTATTGTTGGCGTCTGGCGTGGCGGCACCCCAGTTGGGGTGGCGGTGCAGGAAATGTGCGATTACTACGGCATGCCGAGCGACCACATCTCGATCCGCACCAGCAGCTACTATGGCGTCGACAAAGCCAACAAAAATGTACGCGTGCACGGCTTGAGTTACATTATTCGTCGCGCCAATGCCGAAGACTCCTTGTTAATTGTCGACGACGTCTACGACTCAGGTCGCAGCATCAAGGCCATTATCGATGAGCTGAAGAAGAAGTGCCGCAAGAATCTGCCGCATGATATACGCGTGGCGACAGCATATTACAAGCCTGAGCGAAATAACACCGATCGCGCGCCGGAGTACTACGTTCACGAAACCGACGCATGGTTGGTGTTTCCTCACGAGATGTCTGGTCTGGATCGCGAAGAAGTGCTGGATAGCCGCCCGTGGCTGCGAGATATTCTGGGTGAGGTGGATGGCTATATGCAAGAGCAGGGCAGGGAATTGCCGAAAGGCAGCGTCGATTGACCAGCGCTTTAAAGCATCACTGAAATCCTTGTCTTTTGGCGGGAAGAATATAGCAGCGCTGGCCACTTGACGTCGGGCCTGCCTGAGGCGGAAGATCAACGCTATTCCGGCTCGATATAGAGGATTACCAGCGTGAGCTATCTCACTTCAGAGCAAGTACAGAACTTTCAGCGCGACGGCTATGTGCGCGCACCGGCGATGATGCGTGAGAAATTGGAGCGGTTGCGCTCGACCGTAGAGCGGCATCTGCAGCCGCCTTTGGCTCCGCTGGAATTTGAAGCGGACGTCAGCTACCCGGGCTCACCTGAAAGCCAGCTTGCAGTGGGCGGGCAGACGCCACGCCGATTACTCAGCGCCTACAGCCGCGACCCTATATTTCGCGAGATCGCTGCTGACGAGCGAG
>JBMYWE010000129.1:0-6922 GCA_049607125.1 Granulosicoccaceae bacterium
GACACACCGTCGTTGTCTTGGTCCGTTCCCAGCTGCATCGCCGCGTCGTAGCGGTCATCTATGCCGTTTTGATTTGTATCGGCGCCGCCGGTGATAGTCGCGTCGACAGCGTCGATAATGCCGTTGCTGTTGTTGTCGACCAAGTCATCCATCAGGCCGTCGTTATTTTTGTCGTAGCTATCGAGTTCATTCTCGGCCGCGTCAAAGGCCTCGTCGTTGTCGCTGTTGAGGTCCCGCACATTCGGGCTGCCATCGTTATCTGAATCAACGGCTTGTGTTATGCCAATGCTCGAATCGTGCACACCGTCGCCATTGGCATCTCTGAATCCATCCACTCGTCCGTCGCGAGGTGCCTGATCAATTTGGCCCTGCTCAACTACATCTGGGGTGCCGTCGTTGTCGCTGTCCAAGTCGAGAAAATCCATCACCCCATCGCCATCGGTATCCCGCTCGGGTTGCAGGCTGGTTTGAGCTAAGTCATTCCAGCCATCACCGTCGGCGTCTTGGCCGCCACTGATACGCCCGTCTAGGTTTTGATTGCTACCGCCTGCTTCAATCAAGTCCAGTAAGCCGTCATTGTCACTGTCAAGATCTTGGTGGTTGGCTATGCCATCGCTGTCGCTATCTGCGCGTGTCTCGATGATATCGGGAATACCGTCATTGTCGTCGTCAGCATCAGCGGAGTCGGAGACCCCATCGCCGTCGCTGTCGGTGTCGACAGTAATACTGACGCGAGCTTCTCTGGTGCAGAGTAAGCAATGTTCGGTGTCCATCGAGGCGCTTGCCTGTACCGTCGAAGAGCGCCAGCGGTATGTGCCGTAGCTGTCTCTTGCCTGGGCAAATAAGCCCGCGCGAAAACTCTCCAACTGGCTTCCAGCTAGGTCGGTTATGTTCAGAGAGAGTTGCCGTGTACTGGGTGCTGGCCAGGCATAGCTTTGGCTGGCTTGTGCCGCTGTGGGGTGATTTGAAAGTGGCGAGATAGAGGCCTCAAACTCGTTTGACGGGTTAGTCGGCCCCTGGCTTTTGCTCAGCGTCCACTGTAGGCGCACATCGAATTTCGGATCGGAATCCTGATAGCAGCTGGTGTAGTCGGCTTCCAATTTAAGCAGGCGACCAAAAAGGCTTTCGTTGGCTAGACCGGAGCCAGCCTCCCAGACTGAGTCGGTGCCTAAGCTCGGTGCGGCGACAACCGATTGACCCAGAGCCGTCAAGGCTGGCGGAGCGCCGGCGTCGGATAGTTGAAGAGGGACGCTGACGCCGCTGCCACGCCAATCGGTTTCGGAAACTTGATAGCTAAAGCTGTCTTCACCGCTGAAGTGACTGGGTGGGCTGTAGGTGATCTTGCCGTCCACTACATACACTGTGCCGCCGGCGGCGGTGGTTTGACCGACAGTCACCAGACTGCCACTGTCAATATCACCGCTGTCGTTTGCAAGCACATCCATAACGGTGCCCTGATAGCCCGATAACACCACAAACTGGTCATTGTTGAGCGCGATGGCGCAATTTCGCTGGGTCTCTATGGCTCGGACAGGCTGGCTATGAATGGCGATGAGGCCACAGAGAAGTAGGGGCACAATGCGTATAGATGGCATGGAAAGCATGGCTAGAGGTATCACCTCGAGGGAATTCCATTTGAGTATAGTTCGCCCAAACGCAAGCGCCGTGCGTCAGCGTCTAAAAATTGGCGGGCTGATTGATAATTGTCAGTCTGGGAGTTGAAAAACTTCAGCCAGCGTCAATCTACAAGGGCTTATCGGCGAGTGGCCCGGAGCATTTCGCGTTTGCCAGGCGGCCCTGGGAGCCGTTCTACAGCGAATCCGCAGGCAATTAAATCTCGACGTACTGCTCCGCGAGCGCAGTAACTTACCCAGACGCCTCCGATCTGCAGTGCATCGTGAAATTTTTGCAATTGTTCACGTTGCCACATTTCGGGGGCGCTGGTGGGGCTAAATGCGTCGAAGTAGCATAGATCGAATGATTGATCTGGTAGACCTGTCCGCAGTGCATCACCCAGTTCGATGGTCAGGCTCCCAGCACGTGTGTCCCAGCGGTGGCAGCCCTGATCCCGCCTTTGGCATTGCTCGACAATGTCTGAGAACTCTTGGAGCAACTGCGGTTGGTTTAGCAAGGCGGCGTAGTCCAGCTGGACCAAAGTGTCAGCGGCTACGGGAGTGAGTTCCAGTGCGTGATAGTGAAGTTGGCAGCCTGTCTCGAGTGCCAGTTGTGCGCTGAGTAAGTAGTTAAGGCCGGTGCCCAGGCCCATCTCTACCACGTTGAGATCTCGCTGTGCGTCTACTGCCTGCTGCATTTTATGGCGTAGGTCGCCAGCCTCGATAAATACGTGCAGTGACTCCGTTAGCGCCCCTTTGTGGGAATGAAAACACTCGCCACTGTCGGCGTCGAACAAGGTGTTTGATCCGTCGTCGGTCTGTCGCAGAGTGGGTGGGTTGTTTGACATGGCGTGATGAGTTAACAGTGTCTTTTTCTGACTATATGGTCTATTTAAATTTCCGCCCAGTGCACCTTTTTTAGGCAGCTCGAAGAGCATAGCGGCGTGTGTTCAAGTGCTTTAACCAAGAGCTGCTGTGGCTGGTGGAAACCGGAGGGTAAGAGAGGTTAAGCCACTGCACCGAACTAAGACGGTTCGCACCCGCCGCCGTTACACAAAGCCTTGCCGATCAATTGAGCCATCGGCTTGTGCACAGCACTCGCTAGGCCTTTGCCAGCTCAGGAGCCTGTTTGAGATGCGGGCCGCTCTCGGTGGCAAAACGTCGCAATTCCTGGATATAACTCTCTGTGCTGACGGGCATGGGAACCCGAGCTCCAGAGATATAGCACATCAATTCACGGCCTTGGCGGATCAAGGTTAAGGCCCAGTTTAGGTGGGGCTCGACAGTGGGATCGGATGGGCAATCGAGTGTGGGCCTAAACTGCACCAGCGCTTCACCCGCGGCCACGTAGCGAGGCCAGACTTCAAAAATGATGTTGTCGGATTTGTTAGTTTCACAGTCCGCGCGCGAGGCTTCGGCGTAGTTAGACAAAAGGGGTTCTATTCCCTCAAATGCCGGAAGTTCGCCAAAAATGCTGATCATCTCCGCAGCAATAGCGTCGATATCGCGCATGGTCAACGCTATTTTTATATAACGTTGCTGGTAGAAGTTGGCAATGGTCATGGTGAAGGCTTTGAAGGGCTCACCCCAGAGCTCATCTATACCTTCTTCACCACTGTAGTGGCGCACTTGCTTGCCAATATCCAAGGCTTCGCGAAAATTGTCCCCGCAGCTTTTCATCAACTCGTTTTTACGCGAGATATGCACACCTTTGTTGTCCAAATCCACCACGCTGGTAAATATATCGGTGGCGCGGTTGAACAATGCACCGGCTAGCATCGCCGCATTGACCCGCTTGCGTGCAGGGTCAGACTCTTTGTCCCAGGCGCGGCGCGCATCTTCGAGGCGATAGCCAGGAGTATTGATGCCGCGTTCAGTGTGGTGAAAGGCGCGTTTGGTCAGACTGACGATCAACTCGCGGTGGTTGGACGGAGTCTCTTCCGGTGGGTTGTAGTAGCGAATCCAGTAGCCATCGTAATAGATACGCATGACCCCATCGATGCGATGGATTGTACCATTTTCTAGGGGTATATCGCTCATGTTAGGAGGGTTCCCTTTGCTTGCAACACAGCGGAGGTGTCAATGGCCCGTGGGCGCTTGGGTGATTGCTTGGATTTGCACAATGGCAGCCGAACAAGTGGTTGATGGGCGCATTTTAGCATTCTTTCTAATGGGTTAAGGAGCATCATTTTTTTACCGCGCTGATGACGGCGCGGCGGGGGGCGGGTAGGCCTTCAATGGTCAGCTCCGGGTTGCCTGCGTCAAGGCACTCGGCAAGCGACTCAAATCGCATCCATTGGGTGCTTCGTTGCTCCTCGAGGCTAGTGGTGTTGATATCTACACACTCGACCTCGGCAAAGCCTAGCCGTTCAAGCCAACGACACAGGGCCGCCGCAGAGGGTAAAAACCACACATTTCGCATACGCGCGTATCGGCCCTCGGGCACCAGTACCGTACTGACATCACCGGGCACGACCAAGGTTTCAAGCAACAGCTGACCACCGGGTCGCAAACACTGTTGCAGATGCTGCAGATGATCCATCGGTTCGCGCCGATGATAGAGCACGCCCATGGAGAGAGCGGTGTCGAAAACACCGAAGTCGCGTGGCACTGCCTCGATGCCTACCGGCAGCAAGTGGGCACTCGACTGACCTAACAGTTTGCGACAGGCGTCAAATTGCAGATTAAACAATACCGATGGCTCGATACCTAGCGCCAGAGATGCCCCGGCACCCGCTATGCGCCAGCAGAAATAGCCGTTGCCACTGCCGACATCGAGCACTTGTCGTTGTTTGAGCGAGTGCAGGTGAGGCGCCACTCGATCCCATTTGAAATCTGATCGCCACTCGGTGTCTATGTGTATGCCGCCTAGCTCGAAGGGACCTTTGCGCCAGGGGTGTAAACCCTGCAGGTTTTCATGCAGTGCCTCTGCTTGCTGTTGGGTCTGCTGCAGAACGCTTCGAGGTGCAGCGCGGTTAAGGTCGATCGTGGCTTGAGCGGGTGAGGGCAAGGCATCCAGCGCAGCGCGCCAACGCGGATAGTCGCCGTGTCGCTCGGTACGCATAG
Source organism: Granulosicoccaceae bacterium (assembly GCA_049607125.1). Taxonomy (GTDB): domain Bacteria; phylum Pseudomonadota; class Gammaproteobacteria; order CALCKW01; family CALCKW01; genus CALCKW01. Next base: position 4,680 of record JBMYWE010000129.1, read on the forward strand.
AGCAGATATCGCTATCGCGTAGCTGATTTAGCCATTGTTTGAGCTCGGGCTCGCGTGCGTCTGAGTGCAGTCGTGTCCAATCGATCATCGCAGCGCGACCAGTGACAGAAAGTTGAAACATTGAAACCACACTTCGGCGTTGTCAAAGCCAGCCGCACGCAAGCGCTGCTTGTGGGTGTCCAACGTCTCGGGCTGCATCACGTGTTCAATGGCGCTGCGTTTTTGTGCGATCTCCAAATCACTGTAGCCCTGCTGCCGTTTGAAGGCGTGGTGCATGTCGGTGTGCAGCACTTGTTGTCGCGTGTCGTCAAAGCAGATTTTCTCTGAGAGTACCAGAATCCCCCCGGGATTCAGGCCGGTGTAAATCCGTCTGATGATGTCGTCGCGCTCGGCCATGGGCACAAACTGCAAGGTAAAGTTGAGCACGACCACCGAGGCGTTTTGAATCTCGGCGTCAAATAAATCTTGGCGGTGCAGTTCCACGGCTGCACTACCGCCAGCTTTGGCCAAATTGCGTCTGCAGGCATCGATCATGGCAGTGGAGTTATCGATGCCGACAAGGGTGCAGCCACTGGCTTCGACGTGCCGGCGCATCGAAAACAAGGAGGCACCGGTTGAGCAGCCCAGTTCGTACAGTCGCGTGTCATTTTGAGCGTGGCGGGCCGCTAGATGGCCCGTCAAACTAACGATGCTGGCGTAGCCTGGGACCGAGCGGTTGATCATGTCGTCGAAAACTTCCACCACCGCGTTATCGAAACTGAAGTCGGGCACATGGCCCAAAGGTTGGGCGTAGAGGTTGTCATGGGGTGGTTTTGAATCGGGCATGGTGCTGTCGAATTGGTCGCTGGGTGCACACTATCGGCGATTTACGAAAATGGCTCAAGCCCGCGTCCACACTAACTGGGACGCGTGAAGAGCACAGTAAGCTCAAGCTTATATGTGGGGAGGCCGCTTGTAGACTGCGTCGGCGACGGTCAAGCCACCCGATTCGGCGAGGTGGTGCGTGGCCGTGATGTCGTCGCTCCAATCAGGGTAGTGGGTTTCTAGTCGACTTTCGGCATATTCAGTGGTGGTCAGTTGATCGATACGGTTGATGTGCGTGCCGTTACCGTAACTGCCTCCGCCGTGCTGTGAGGGACGGAACATTTGCCCGTCGCGTTTGGTGATCGGCCCGGCTTGCCGCGCGCAGCGCACGTCTGAAATAACTGGGTTCAGCGGGTGAGGAGTCCAAGTGTCGCCAAGCAAGTCTTCTGCATAAAACAGGTGTAGCTCATCGTCCGGGCCTTGCCCCTCAAAAGCCTGCATATTGACGAACATCCAATACAGACCATCGTGCTCGACAAAGGTGGTGTCGTAACAAGCGGGCCCTTGCATCAAGTTTTTAACTTTTTCCCACTTGCCCGGCCACTCGGTGCATCGGTAGAGCTGGATAGTTTGGTCTTCACCGCTCTCGGGCACCATATACCACTCGCCCCTATGCTCAAATACGTTGGGGTAAGAGAGGTGGTAGGGCGTTTTAAGAACAACTTGATGGTCGATCACCTGCCCCGATTGATCTATCTCAATTACCGCTAGGTGCCCGCGTCGTGGCTCGAAGGTAGCTTCTTCTATAAAAATCCAATCGCGCCCGTCTCGGTGGACAGGGAATGGGTCGGCCCAAAAGACATCGCGTGGGGGCAGCAGGCGGTCAAAACTCGGCAGGTCGGTGGCTACCTGGCCTGGCTCGCCGCGTTGGTATAACAAAATCCATTGGTCCAGCAAGCCCTGTTGACGGTGTTGTCGGCTTTTTAATAGGCGCGCCATATAGTGCAGCGGCACTTGTTTAAACCCTTGCCACAAACTGGGTAGACCGCGGTTTTCACTGAGATCGTCAAGAGGTAGCTCACCCCAATTGACAGCGCTCGTACTCGCTCGCTGGAGTTCACGACTCAACATACCGGCGGCGCGCCAAGCAGCTTCATGTTGGTTGCGCAGCGGCGATGCATCGTCCGCTCGCGAGTGACCCAGGGCCCGTACTCGCGTCGACCGCTCGTGCGGCAGGCTCACTTGGAGTCGCGAGCCAATGGCCAGTGCATGGTCAAGCGCCTCCCATAGGCCTGGTGGGGTGTTGCGCCAGTCGGCCGCTGCAGAAAGTTGCGGCGTCAGCACCGGTACGCCAGCAGCAGTGGCAATGGTTGAATCCTGTTGCCACTCACTGAGATTGAGAATAATCGCCTGACTGCCGTTGCTGTGTTGCTTGATCC
>JBMYWE010000130.1:0-6886 GCA_049607125.1 Granulosicoccaceae bacterium
GTTTTTCTTGGGGTTGGTTGGTTCAGCAAAAGCAGAAAACCAAGAGGAAAAACAACTATTCTTCGTCATGAGCTTCCCCGAAGCTAAGCTAGACGATGTTTTTTTACCAGCCGAACCACGCTGGGAATACCAGCTCGACAAGCGCCACTCGACTCACGCACTGATTTTGTCTTCACCGAGCTCAGCCGAATACCCCGCTGTGCTGGAACTCGTTTTGGACAATCGCCTACGCGTAGACGCCCAGGAGATGCGCGCGCTAAGCGCCAGCACAATAGCCGTATTCAAACGCAAATTAGGACTTTCCGACAACGTAGACGCCAACTCTTTGCAACAGGTAGCATACGGGCAACTGAAGGGTTGGAAGCTCGGCTTCCCCTACAGTCACAAAGGTTCTGAACTAGCTTTTGATGTCGAAGTGCTTCGCCTAAACACTGGTCACGTCATTACCGCAATGAGTAGCTCTCGACAGCACCAACTCCCCCACTTCGCCGTGACAAAGGGCAAAATTCTTAGCCGTTTAAAAGAATTTAACTAATTCCAGTCGAACACCATTTGTCTCAGCTCAACCAAGCTTTTCTATTGCCACTCGGCATAGAGCGCAGCCATATAAGAGCAAACCAATCGCTGCATCTCATATGTGCAAACACCGTGCAACCTCGCTTTGCTACACCGCGGCACCTATTGGCTACTAAATCAACTACTTCTCCACTCGCACGAACTCTCGCTAGCCATTTGATTTGCCCGCAAATGGTATTCGAGGAACACGGTGTAACACGCACAGGCTCGCTCGACACTAGAACAATGGCTGCGCACCTCTCGCCCGCGTTTCTTCGAAAGTCACAAAAGATAAAATGCCGGCGAGAGCTATTCAGTAACAACAAAAACCAGTGGCTAAGGAGACTCCCTCTGCACTTAGCTACTCGCCTCTGCAATCACCCTCTTCTTCAAAGTCCTCTACAAGCGGTCACTAAGTTTCCCGAATTTGCTCGATAGACAAACCATAAGTGTGAATTGCTCAACCAATTTTTTGTGCGGCAGTACAAGTTGTTAGCAGGCGGTGCCTGCTTCTAGAGCGAAGGTTGACTGAATCAACAAAAACACCATCGGATTCGACGTACAGTGCGCGCATCTATTGGCGTATACAGCTGTGTAGCGCGCCTACCTATTGATGTCCGCACGAGAGTTAAACCGATGAACACACCCACATTGAGCAACCGATGCGCCATCGCGATGCTTGCACTCCCGATACTCGGCGCTTGCAACGGCGGCGGACTAATAAGCGACCAAGCCAGCCCAAGCGCAGACAGTGTCGATTTGCGCACCAGCTTTACATCTATTGCAGCCTTGGCCCATTTTCAGGCGGAAGCTCGATCCGCAGATGCAGCAAGAGCCACTGCCATTGTCTACAACATGCACCAGGCGGCGACGGGCATGGACGGCGAAGAAGCTCCCTACGGCAACAGTCGCACAGAGAACGATTGCGCTGTCTCGGGTAGCGAGATTATCCACTACAGCATCTCCGACCTGACACCAACTGCCGGAGACACACTTACCATCAGTGAGCTGGCTTGCGCGCGCACCGGATCTAGCGACACTTTTAGCACAAACGGCCTCGAGAGCTGGACAGTACTATCCGGTTCTATTGCGGAGTATGACGCCATCGACCTTGATATCCAGCAACAGGCCAAATACCGCGAGCACTCAGACAACGGGGAAGAGACTCAATTCACTTCCTCCATGCGCTACACCATAGCGCGCGATGGCGACTCTTACCAAGTCAAGGTGACCGATAGCACGCTTAAGCACTCACAGCTGGGTGAGACCATCGTGCACTTATTTGAGGAGAAAATAGAAGGTGATGTCTGCGAACGAAGCTACAACATCCAGTTCTACCTCGACCAGAACATTCGGCCAAGCGTCGGTTTGCTTGGTTATAATATGTCAACTTTGTCCCCGATAAGGGAGGAGCACCTAGAAACAGAAGACGGAGACAACTACGTCCACCTGAGTAACGGCAAAGTTCGCATCAGCGTGAGCGACGGTTCGATTATTGAGTACGCCGCAGTTGAAGGCAACCGCGTCAACATCACCCTGGATACAAACGCTGATGGATCCTTTGAGGCACAGAAAACCCTGGACTACGACACCTTCTTGGACGGCGCCTATGGCGACAACAAGCTGGCCGCTCTTAGCGAAAATATCTAGCCCAGGCTGAAACCACAAAGAAGTCACTCAGGAATACACAAATGATTAACCAAAGAACCCACACCACGGTACTAAGCGCTGCTGCTATTGCTTGTATTATTACATATAGTCATAAAATTCAAGCTACCGAAGCACAAGACACCTACCTGCGAAACCAGATTGAACAACACCAACTCACCGGTGACCCAAGTAGTGGCCGCGATCTACCCAGTATCGATGATGCGAGCGCTCAACTGGGTAAACAGTTGTTTTTCACTAAACTGTTGAGTGGCAATAAAGACACCGCTTGCGTGAGCTGCCATCACCCACGACTTGGCGGTGGCGACAACCTGAGCCTGCCAATAGGTGTAGACGCTCAGCAACCAGATTTGCTCGGCCCAGGCCGCTTACACACGACCGGCAGCATGGGGTATGACGCGGGACCGACCGTCCCACGCAATGCCCCCACCACCTACAATATCGGCCTATGGGACAAGGCTCTTTTTCACGATGGTCGCTTGGAGTCTCTTGGCAAAACACCGGGTGTCAACGGGGCTGATGGAGAGGGCATTCGCACCCCAACAACCCCCTTCGGCATCCCAGACACCACCGCACACAATCTGACACAAGGCCAAGCGATGTTCCCTGTTTCGTCGCCTGAAGAGATGCGGGAAGAATTTATGGCAGGCGAAGATATCGCAGATCTGCACAAAGCGCTCAGCGAGCGTCTCAAGCAATTCTCCGGATGGCAGACTGCTTTCTCAGAGGTCTTTTCACCTGATGAAAACAATGATGTCATCAACCCCGAGAATCTTTTCCACGCTATCGGCGAGTACGAACGCTCTCAGGTATTTGTGGAGAATGCCTGGAAGCGCTACGTGGAGGGTGATGACAATGCTTTGAGCAAATCTCAAAAGCGAGGAGCGAGTCTTTTTTTTAAACCAGTTGATGAAGGCGGAGCGGGATGCGTGTCATGCCACTCGGGCGATTTCTTCAGCGATGAGCAATTCCACGTGAGCGGATTTCCGCAACTTGGCCGCGGCAAGGGCGATGGCAGATTTGGCGATGAAGACTACGGCCGCTACCGCGAGACAGGCGAACGCGTTGATCGCTTCGCCTTTCGCACACCGTCGCTGCTCAATGTCGAATACACCGCCCCCTATGGCCATGCTGGTAGCTTCCCAGAGTTGGAAGACATGATCCGCTACCACGCACACCCGCAGTTGGCTTTTGACTACTATCCCTTCGACAAGGCAACTCTAGCGGCTCGTCTTCAGACGGGCATTCAGCGCAGCCACGCCAAGCGCAACACACGCAAAGCTGTACGCCGCTTGGGCCGTTTGATCAAAAACGGCAAATCCAAACTGGAGCCGCGTTACCTGAGCCCACGCCAAGCCAAGCATCTGGCCAATTTTCTGCGCGCCTTGTCTGACAAACGCATAGAAGATTCCGATTTCATGGCAAAGTGGATCCCAGCTGACAATGAACCCGACCACGACGGCATGCGCCTGCGAGCAGTAGACGCCGACGGCAACCCGCTGTAGCCGGACAACACTACCAGTGGAGGACAGCGCTTACACCACGAGCGACGTTTTATTGATTGGCCAAGCGCAACAACATGGCGGAAAAATCTTTGGCTCCATCGCCGTCCTCTACCATGCGTTGGTACAGCTCTGTGGCATGCGCACCCAAGGGCGTCTGGGCCGATACCTCGGCCGCCGCCTGTTGGCTGAGCCCGAGATCTTTGAGCATCAATGCAGCCGCAAAGCCTGGCTGGTATTCGTTGTCAGCTGGCGATTGAGGCCCCACGCCGGGCGCCGGACAGTAGGCGTTCATGCTCCAACAATAGCCCGAAGAGGTAGACACCACATCAAAGAGCTTCTGGCGGTCGAGTCCGAGCTTGTCGGCGAGGTTGATTGCCTCGCAACTGCCGATCATCGAAACGGCGAGCAGCATGTTGTTACAAATTTTGGCGGACTGTCCCGCCCCCGCCTCACCACAATGCACGGCTTTTTGACCCATCACGTCAAACACAGCAGAAGCCACTTCGAACGCAGCTTGGCTGCCTCCAACCATAAAGGTCAAACTACCGGCGGTGGCTCCGCCGACCCCTCCCGACACCGGTGCATCGAGCGACAACAGACCGGCGTCACTTGCTTTCTGGTGCGCCTCCCGCGCACTTTGCACATCGACGGTGGAACAATCGAGCAGACAACACCCCTCAGCGGCCAGCGGAACGAGCTCATCGTAGACAGTCCGCAGAATCTCACCGTTGGGCAGCATACTGATCAGCATTTGCGCGCCTTCAGCCAGCTCGGCGAGGCTCTCCACAGACTGCACACCCGGCACACTGACTCCGGCTACGTCATAACCTTTTAGCTGGTGACCTGCGGCAACCAAGTTACTCGCCATCGGAGCTCCCATGTTGCCAAGACCAATAAAACCTATCTTCATTCGCTGTACACCCTCTTTGATCTAAGAACGCCTCAACCTTCGATATCTAACAGCCCAGATTATGTGGTGAGATATCCCCGTACTCTATCACGCCACAAATCAGCGACAGGCGGCAGTCAAATATCTCTCAGTTGAATATCCCTGAAATTTGCGCGCTGATACAAATCCAGTCGGAATCTCTAATAGTGCACCGAGCAAAAGTGTGGACAATACGCAGTCCAAGCCACGCACTCAAATCGGAGAGACTGCCATGCATCCCTAGGACCTGCAGCTCAAGCTACACCCCGATATAGGCCCTGATTTCCAGGCGATTGAGGACGACCCAGTTTTCGATCCCGCACGACACGTGGCTTTGGAGTCACCTGAACAGACTCTCTCACTGGCCGAGATTGGCTACGGTGAAGAAATCGCTGGTACCACGTATGCAAGCAACTCGCAGCCTACACCACCTCTAACACTCGCGTAGCTCGCAACACCCGAGGCGGCGTCTATCGCTCCAGGTTTCTGAGCGATTTCAGCATGTGCCCGGTATTCACGGAACACCTGTCCGGCATTTTGCAAACTCCATTGTTGCCACTGGCCATGGGTTATCAAATGGCGCGCCTCAACTATCAGCCACTCACCGTTGGCAAAAACGTCGACAAATGGCACTACGACACCCTTCAGGTAGACACCGTGATGTTCGTCACCGACCCCAATGCGGTCGAGTCAATACTTCACAGGCACGCGTGACGAAATGGTTGAAATCCATGCCGCTGGATTACCTTTTCCACACGACCGAATAGTCGCGCCAGAGTTCCCTGGCCCTGGCTACGCGGTATTGATGCAAGGCAACTACGTAGTGCATCAAGCCAAGGGGCCGCGTCAGGAGGGCGAACGCATTACGCTAGTCAACGGGTTTAGTTACGCGGACCCCGACACCCCCGACTGCACGGCACTTGCTCAACGCTTTCACGCCGACCCACCCGCTCTGGCTTCTGCCGAGTAGACACGTCATATCGCTTTGCGCTGTGGCCGAAGCCTCGAGGCACTTATCAACCAACCGCGGTTTGATCTGAGCCCAGCCGAACAAGCGCAGCGCCTGTGCAGCGTACGTGCGGAACTCGATGCGGCTATAACTCAGCTAGAGAGTGTGGAGGGTGAAGAGATACGCCACTTCGACGATCACTAAAAAGTTTCCTCGCGGCTTTGACTTGGCTGATAGCGGTCATTGCAAAACCAATGTCGGCGCTCATTGTGGGCGGCTAAACAAACCTCAACCCCAGCCGCTATTCGCACTGTCCACTAGCCTGTCAGTCACGTTGATCTACAGATCAACCCGAGCAATGCATTTAAATGCAAGTCAAGAAGCAAAACACTTGAAATCAACGATCTGCGACGACAGTAGCAAAAATTCTGATTAAAATAAGACATCCTCGTCTCGTTTTGCTCAATGCTCGTACAAGCGACAACGCTCGGCCCTCATGCCGCCAGAGTTTTGACAAAAACTAATTTTTTATAACGCACCACAAGGAATATCAATGACAGTCCAGATTTTTGGCCATAAAGCCCCTGACACAGACTCCACCGGCTCTCCGATTGTTTGGTCTTGGTACCTCAACGAAGTCAAAGGTATCGACGCCAAGCCCATGCTACTGGGTGAGCCCAACACAGAAGCTTTGTTTGTTCTAGAGCGCTGGGGTTTTGAAAAACCTGAAATCATGACCGAGCTGGCTGACGGCGCAGACTGCATTGTCGTTGACACCAACAACCCCGCAGAACTGCCTGGCAACATCAACGACGCCAATGTCACAGCTATCATCGATCACCACAAATTGGTGGGCGGTCTGGAAACCAAAGGCCCCATTGACATCACCATTCGCCCGCTGGCCTGTACTGCCACCATCATGGTCGACATGATCGGCGACGACATGGCCAAAATGCCTGACAACGTCAAAGGTGCCGCGCTCTCGTGCATCTTGTCTGACACCTTGGAGTTCCGCTCACCGACCACCACCGAGCACGACATCGAAGTCACTAAGCGCTTGGCCAGCGAGTTGGGCATCGACATCCCGAGCTACGCTGCTGAAATGTTCGCCGCTAAGTCTGATGTCTCACGTTTCTCCGACGCCGAACTGCTGCGCATGGACTCAAAAGAGTACACCATTGACGGCACCGATCTGCGCGTTTCCGTGCTCGAGACCACTGCCCCGCAGATGATCCTCGACCGCAAAGATAGCCTGATGAGCAGCATGGTTGATGTCGCCAA
>JBMYWE010000131.1:0-6868 GCA_049607125.1 Granulosicoccaceae bacterium
TTACTGGTGGCCAAAACAGTTGCGCTGGAGGGCAAGCGTTACGCCTTTGCCAATGTATTCGGTTTTATTGCGGCGTTTTACTGCCAGGGGTTGTTATCTCTTTGGGGTGTTTCGGCTCTGGTGCTGCAGTCGGCACAGTTGTTTGCGTTGTTTAAGTTGGCCGGCGCACTGTATTTGATGTGGCTCGGCGTACGTGCATTGCGGGTGGCGATCAAACCGCTAGCGCCCGCGCAGCCCCTAGGGGGCAAGGGGCCCGACAGCTTGCGGGCAGCCTTTGTGGAGGGTTGGCTAACCAATATTCTCAACCCTAAAACGGCCCTGTTTTATCTAGCCGCATTTCCTCAATTTTTGACATTGAGTACGAGCCCTTGGGTTACGGCTCTGTCTTTGATCAGTTTGCATGCATTTATTAACGGTGTTTGGTTCTGCGCCATGGCTTGGGTGCTTTCAGGCTTGCGCAGCGCTGTTGCGCGGCCGACGTTGCAACGGTCTATTAGCGCGTTTTCGGGTCTGTTGCTAATCGGATTTGGGGCGAAGCTGCTCAGCGTGCAAAGCCGATAGTTATATTTAAACACTGACGTGTCACCGATGGGGCACTCTACGAGGCGAATAGGCTTGGATGCGGCTACAATGCGAGCTCATGAGAATCGCAGCCATAATCGAATATCGCGGCACCCACTATTCTGGGTGGCAGTTCCAAGATCACACCAACAGCGTTCAAGACGAATTGGAAAAAGCGCTTGGTTTTGTAGCGGCCGAACCAATTCGGGTCGTGTGTGCTGGGCGTACCGACGCCGGTGTGCACGCCATCGGGCAGGTGGTGCACTGGGACACTGAAGTTGAGCGGCCAGACCATGGCTGGCGTATGGGGGCCAACAACAAGCTACCGGACGATATCGCTATTCAGTGGGTGGGTCGCGTGGCAGATGATTTCCATGCGCGTTATCACGCCATTGAGCGCAGCTATCGTTATTACATACTCAATCGTGCCTCGCGCTCGGCCACGGCCGCTGGGCTGGTGACACTGGAGCGCCGACCGCTCGACGATCAAGCTATGCATCGCGCCGCACAAGCATTGGTAGGTGAGCACGATTTCAGCTCTTTTCGGGCGTCGGGCTGTCAGGCTAAGCACCCGGTGCGAACTATCAAGGCTATCAGCGTGCGACGCCAGGGCGAGGTGTTGTGCGTCGAGGTGCTGGGCAACGCCTTTTTACACAACATGATTCGTATCATCGTAGGCAACCTGATAGCAGTAGGTTGTGGCGACGAAGCCGAAGGGTTCGTTGCCCAACTGCTGGCCAAGCAGGACAGGCGTGCCGGCCGCACGACGGCCAAGCCAGGCGGCTTGTACTTCGTCGGCCCGAAATACCCGGCCGAGGCGGGTGTACCAACTCCGAGTGAAAGTGCCTTTTTTCTTCCGGTTGGCCTTTGAGTGACAAGGCGGGGTGGGAGAGCGTCCTGGCCCTCGACCCACGGGCGACCAAGGCGTCTCAGTGCAACCACAGCGGACCGCTCAACAACAGCGGAGATAGGCGGTGAAGCAAGTGGGTTTGTGGGTCTTTGGACCACAAGATCTAGCCGCAATTCAGGTATGATATACGGTTTGTCTGGCGATAGAATCTGAGCCATGGAAAGAACACGAATTAAAGTCTGTGGCCTGACTAGGCCTGAACAAGCGGCAGCGACAGCTGAACAGGGAGTGGATGCCGTCGGCCTGGTGTTTTATGCGCCTAGCTCTCGTGCCGTCGACATAGTGCAAGCCAAGACAATCAGCGATGAATTGCCACCTTTTTGTCAGCTGGTGGCCCTGTTTTTAGATGCGGCACCCGAACTGGTGCGCGAGGTGATAGCGTCGCTGCCCATTGGCTTGCTGCAATTTCATGGCCGTGAAGATTTAGCTTACTGCGAGCAATTTGACCGCCCTTATATCCGTTCGGTGCCGGTGGACGCGCATGCGCAGGCGGCGGCTTTTGAGGCAAGCTTTGCTAGCGCGCGTGGTTTTCTATACGACAGCAACGTCGCCGGCGAAGCGGGCGGCAAGGGCGAAACATTTGACTGGTCGCTGCTCAATCGCAGTGATCGGCACAGGCCGGGTGAGCGACCGATGATACTCGCCGGCGGGTTGACCCCCGAGAACGTCTTTGATGGGGTAGTGTCCACGCGCCCATGGGCAGTGGACGTAAGTAGCGGCGTAGAGCGCGCAGGCGGCGACAAAGACCCGGCACGGGTGGCGCAGTTTGTGGCGCAAGTGCGGGCCGCCGATAGACAAATCGCAGCCAATGCTGGCGGCGAGATTTAATAGGAAAAAACATGAGTTGGTTTGAGAAACTAATCCCTACGCGAGTGCGCACGGACGGCGTTAGCCGCCGTGGATCCGTACCTGAGGGCCTGTGGGTCAAGTGCCCCGGCTGTCAAGATGTGTTGTACCGCGCCGAGCTAGAGCGCAGCCTTGAAGTCTGCCCCAAGTGCGGGCATCACATGCGCATTCGCGCCCGTGCCCGTCTCAATGCACTGCTAGACCCCGAGAGCGGTGTAGAGATCGGTGCCGAGCTTGAGTCACTGGATCACCTGAAGTTTAAAGACTCCAAAAAATACAAAGATCGACTCAGCGCCGCCATCAAGTCGAGCGGTGAAAAAGACGCCTTGATCGCAATGGAAGGCACTATCAAAGAGCTGCCAGTGGTGGCGATGTCTTTCGATTTCGCGTTTATGGGTGGCTCCATGGGGAGTGTGGTCGGCGAGCGGTTCACTCGTGGTGCTGAGCGAGCGCTTGAAAAACGCATCCCACTGATTTGCTTTACCGCCTCGGGTGGAGCACGTATGCAAGAAGCTTTGTTCTCGCTGATGCAAATGGCCAAGACATCTTCGCTGCTGGCGCAGTTGTCCGCCGAGGGCATTCCCTACATCTCCGTCATGACCGACCCCACCACAGGCGGTGTTTCGGCGAGTTTTGCCATGCTTGGCGATTTAAATGTGGCTGAGCCCGGCGCGCAAATAGGCTTTGCTGGCAAACGCGTGATTGAGCAAACCGTACGCGAAACACTGCCAGAAGGGTTTCAGACGAGTGAGTTTTTGCTTGAGCACGGCGCGATTGACATGATCATCGACCGCCGCGAAATGCGTGATCGACTAGCGAGCATTTTGGCCATGTTGACCAAGCAAGAGGCGGCCTGAGAAAGTGGCTATAGTCGCTGAGTCTCTCGATGGGTGGTTGGAGGCACTGGAGCAGTTACACCCTACACCTATAGAGCTTGGCCTCACGCGCATTCATGCCGTGGCCGGTAAAATGGGCCTGTTGCAGATGCCGTGTCCGCTGATCACCGTAGCGGGTACCAACGGCAAGGGGTCGACGGTCACTTACCTCGATGCTATTTATCGCGCGGCCGGTTATCGCAGTTGCTGTCAGTTCTCTCCGCACATGTTGCGCTTTAATGAACGCATACGCCTTAACGGCAGTGATGCCTCGGACGAGCAAATACTCGAGGCGCTGGCCACCGTGGAAGCCGGGCGCGGTGATATCAGTCTGACTTACTTTGAGTATACGGTGTTGGCGGCCGTGTGGTTGTACCAGCGTGAAGCGCCTGATGTGATCATTCTGGAAGTGGGGTTGGGTGGGCGCTTGGATGCTTGCAATATCTGGGATTGCGATGCCGCGATCATCACCAACATAGCTATCGATCACGAGCGCTGGTTGGGCAATAGTCGCGAGGCTATCGGTGGAGAGAAGGCCGCGATTGCTCGCCCAGCTAGGCCCGCAATCGTCGGCGACAGCAATCCGCCCAATTCCCTGCTCAATACTCTGGCAGAGATTGGCGCCGCGACACACTTGATCGAGCGCGATTTCAGTTTTCACGCCAGTGCAGACAGCTGGTTGTATCGCAGCGCGCAGGTGCAGCTCGAGTTGCCACTGCCGACGATGGCTGGAGAGTGGCAATTGGCCAATGCAGCTTGCGCGGTGAGCGCAGTGCTTGCGCTGCAAGAGCAGTTACCGGTGCCCGAACACGCTATTGGAAAAGGTCTACAGCAAGCGCATATAGCCGGTCGTTTTCAGCGTGGCCAAATCAATGGGGCGGACGTGGTGATGGATGTGGGTCATAACCCTGATGCCGCGCGTCGTTTGGCCAGTCAGCTGCAGCTGAACCCGGTTTCTGGTCGAACCTTTGCCGTCTCTGCCGTGATGGCCGACAAGGACATTGACGGTATCTTGCAGCACCTCGGTAACAGTTTTGACGGTTGGTACTTGGGGGGGCTGGACATTGAGCGCGCCATGCGGCCAGCGGACTACCAGGCGAAACTGCGAGAGAAAACAACGGCCCCGACCCAGTGCTTTGCGCGTCTGGATCAAGCCTTAGACGCCGCCATTGAAGCAACGGAATGCGACGATCGCGTGATTGTTTTCGGATCCTTCTATACGGTAGCCGAATTGATTACCCGATTTAACTGAATTGGACTATCGTTTTCCGGAGTAACATTCCTTTTGGACAAAACAGTGAAAAGACGTTTAGTTGGGGCCTTGGTGATCGTTTTGTTGGCGATTATTTTGGTGCCCGCTTGGTTGGACGGTTCTGCGCGACGCCTGCGCGATGAAGAGGCATTTGTGGTGCCGCTACCGCCGCCTGATAACCGCAAGGCGATGGTAGAGCCCGAAAGTATCGGCGAGCAAATAGCGACCGAGATTCCCAAGCTTGAGCCGCTACCAGAGCCTGAAACCGTGCCTGAGCCAGCAGCTGAGAAAGTAGCAGACGCTGCACAAGCGACGGCGCAGAAGGTAGAGGATCTGGCCAGCAGCGCCGCCGAGAACGAGGGCGAGGTAGCCGAGAAGTCGGCCGAAGTCTCCGCCGCTGCTCAAGAAGTAATACCTGAGCCGGTTGAGGTGGATCTAAACCAGTCGCAGGCGAAGACCAACACCGCCAGCGGTGCCACCAGTGCCATCAAGGTTGAAGTGGCCGAAAACGCCGAGCGTGAAGTGGTGGATAAACGCGCCAACTGGATCGTGCAAGTGGGCAGTTTTGCCAGTAAACAAAACGCCGAAGCGATGGTCAGCCGTTTAAAAAAAGGGGAACTGAAAGCCTTTATGCGTGAATTTCAATCCAATGGTGACACTATTTATCGCGTATTAGTTGGGCCTTTCATACGCCAGACCGAGGCCGATGAGGCCAAGCGCACCATCGACCGCCGCTTTCAGGTGAAGTCTTTTGTCGCCAACTGGCGAGGTTGACCGACAAAGCGGATGGCTGAGTAGTTCTCGCCGTCGCTTTTTGCGGTACAATTTCGCCGCTGGCAATCCTCCTTAAGGGACGACAGCCGTGCTTGAACTGATCAAACCTTTTAACTACGCCGATGTGATGATCATTTTGATCATCCTCTTTTGTGTGTTGATAAGCATGCGTCGCGGCATGATGGTGGAAGTTATCGCTATCGGCTCGTGGGTCGCGGCTATTTTTGTTGCGCGCACTTACGGAGAACTGGCCGCCTTAGAGGTGATTGGGGATCGCATAGAGAACCTCCATATCCGTTATTTGGTGGCTGCAGGTGGCCTGTTTGTCTGTACCTTGCTCGCGGGCAAGGCACTCAGCTACATCGTCTCCACGTTCGTCAAAACGGGCCCACTTCGCGGCGCTGATCGAGTGTTGGGCGCCTTTTTTGGTGTCGGCCGGGGGCTCTTGATTGTTTGCATTGGCATCGCTTTTTTGGGTTTGACTCACACCACCGGTGAACTCTGGTGGCGTGACTCTATACTGATGGCCTATTTACAGCCTTGGGCAGAGTGGATGGTGTCTTTGTTGCCACCCAATTTGGCTGGGTATTTTGAATTTCCGCCTCTGCGCTGATAACTATTGCTCAGAGGCGCCTACACGCTGAGCTGTTATTCATGTGCGGAATTATGGGCATCGTTGACCATCACCCAGTCAACAACACCTTGTACGAAGGCCTGTTGTTGCTACAACATCGTGGTCAGGACGCGGCGGGCGTCATGACGGGCGAGAGCTTGGGCTACGGTCGATTGCATATTCGTCGAGGCGTGGGGCTGGTGCGCGATGTCTTTCGACAGGAACACATGGAGCGTCTGCGCGGAAACATGGGCATTGCCCACGTGCGTTACCCCACGGCGGGCAGCTCTTCGGGCAATGAAGCCCAGCCCATGTACGTCAACTCCCCCTACGGGATCGCCTTGGCCCACAACGGCAACCTCACCAACACAGCCGAGTTGGCGCAAGAGCTCTACAAAACAGACCTGCGACACATCAACACCACGTCAGACAGTGAAGTGCTGCTAAATGTCTTTGCCCACGAACTGCATGCGCAGGGTTCGCACCGCTTGAGCCCCGAGCAAGTTTTCGCGGCTGTCGACTCGGTCTTCAACCGTATTCGAGGCGGTTTTGCTGTTGTTGCGATGATCGTCGGTCGTGGTCTTGTCGGTTTTCGCGATCGCAACGGTATTCGGCCCATTGTGCTCGGTGTGCGCCGCAGCGAAGAGGGCGAGGCCTGGATGTTGTCCTCAGAGAGTTTGGTGCTGGATGCGCAGGGCTTTGAATATGTGCGTGATTTAGCGCCAGGTGAGGTAGTCTACATCGAAGAGGATGGCACGCTACATTCGCACCAGACAGCCGTTGACGTTCCCTACACGCCTTGTATTTTTGAACATGTGTATTTCGCCCGTCCGGATTCCACTATCGATGGCATTTCGGTTTACCAAGCGCGCGTGCGCATGGGCGAGAAACTGGCCCAAAAAATACAGCGCGAATGGGCCGAACACGATATCGACGTGGTGATTCCTATTCCGGAGTCCAGTCGGCCGGCGGCCTTAGAGTTGGCGCGCCGTCTAGATTTGCCCTATCGCGAAGGCCTCGTTAAAAATCGATACATA
>JBMYWE010000132.1:0-3126 GCA_049607125.1 Granulosicoccaceae bacterium
GTCACAGTGAGTAGGCCGTCTTCGGTCATCTCTACACGGTCACGCAGATCGCCCCGGTCGGTGATGCGGAAAGTCAAGGTGTCACCATCGGGGTCGGTGTCGTTGGTGGAGACATCAAAGGTACGTGTCTGCAGGATATTCATCTCAAACCTGTCATTTCGCGCTCTTGGACGAGTGTTGTCTACGCCCTGTTCGCGCATTCCTCGAACGCTTACTTTGAAATTTTCGGAGGTTGTCTTGGCGGGAAATCCTAGCGCGCCTTCGTCGGTGACCGAGACGGTGATCGTGGCGTCTCCGTTTTGTAGAGGCTGAATGCTAATGCTGCCTCGTCCTGTCGAGTCTAGGGTGCTCACGCGTTGTGCCGCGACGATGGAAATGGCAGAGCTAGTAGCGTTTACTTGTAATATCTGGTTGTCCGTCTCAAGGTCAGTCACTCGAAAGGCGACATCAAAGGCGTCGACAGAGCTGGGGGATCCACTGTAATTCTGCTCCACATCGGCGATGGCACTGATCTGCGGAGCGGCATTTTCTGCCAATACCTCGATGCTTACTTGTACATCGACCGTGGCACCGGCTGGATCGGAAACGGTGGCGGGAAAACTGTCCGCCCCAAAAAATTGCACGGCTGGTTCGTAGAAGAGCTCACCGTCTTCAAGGCCTACGACACCAAAATTAGGCTGCGCGTAGGAGACGACGCTCAGCTCGAACCCTTCGGGGTCGCTGGCCAAGCGCTCGGCGCTGATTTCTATCCGTGTACCCTGCAAGGTCTCGAAGTTTGCATCTGAGCTGGCAATGGGGGCGCTGTTTTCACCAGCAATCTTGATGGTCACGCGGGTTTCGAGCGATTCGTTGTCGCCATCGCTAGCGGTGTAGGTGAAATGGTCTTCTTGGCCAGGTCCCATGGTGCCATCTGAGTAGTATGTAAAGCCTCCATTGCTACTTAGTGCAAAGGTCCCGCTGTGGCCTGTCGGTGGCTTTTCTAGTTGAGCGCTGATGCAATTGCCGGTCTGTGCTGCGGTGCTTTGGTAGTCGTGATCGTCTTGGTCGTTGTCCAGCACACCTTGCCCCGATGCGACCTTGCAATCATCGTCAAATTCGACACCGGGGATTGAGAGATCTTTTAAATATTCAACAATATAGGTGTCGACTTCCGTGCTTGGCGCGTCGTTGAGCGATTGAATGCACAGGCTAAAGACATGGTTATCTATTTCACCGTCGGTATCTTCCGCGCTTATTCGGTACTGCAAGGCCACCGGTTGGCGCACGGGTGGAGCGGTGAGTAAGTAGGCGTCCGTGTCTTGCGGGTCAGGGCTGAATTGCACCGAGCAGTTATCTTCACTTAGGCAAGCGTTTTGTAGCGTGTCGGCTGAGTCTTCCGGAGCGAACCACTGGGAGCAAGCGCTGGCGACAGTTGGCCCGCTGGCCAGCTCGCGGAAATTGGCGTTGTAGGCTGTGTCGTCGTTGATAGAAACCTTTAGGGAAGAGCGCTCTGCCAGACTGATGGCCTCTTGGTCGAAGCCGATCTGCGGGGCGGTATTGTCGGTACGGCCGGTGGAATCCACCCAGCTGCATGCGGGTAAGGCGGTGGATGCGGTGAGAGCTAGTGCGAGCTTTAAGGTGGTTTTCATGGGCGCAAAGCCTCGCTGCCACAGCAGCGAAAATCTCCAAATATCAATAGCATAGAGTTGGCACAAGAGGGCGGTTATAGCTAGCTCTCAAGACTGACTGATTGCTCGATATTATGCGCTTACTAGAGTGTTAAGATTTTGAACCACTCGGCATTTCAAACGATTGCAATGAGCTTGTTAGCGGGTGGGGGTGGCTGCCTTCAGTCGTTGGTGGGTCGGCGAATTGGGCCGCCCTCAGCTCACCGTCACTTGGTTACTCGTAGTTGACTACCGGCCGCTTCTCGCGTATCCAGCTGGTGATGCCTTCGGTGACGTTGTAGACGTGCTTATAGCCCAGTTGCTGGGCGATGGCGCGGCTGGCAAATTGGGTGCGGTTGCCTGTGCGGCAGATCAGGGCAACGGGCTGGTCTGGTTTTGCTATTGCGGTGAATTCGGGCACAAAACGGGGGTTGATCTGCCCGTTGGCGGTAAAAAATGTAATTGGCGTAACGCCTTCAATGATGCCGGTCTGTCGCCATTCTTCCTCACGACGGATATCTATGACGGCAACGCCTTCGTCGATCATTTTCTGCAATAGGGTGTTGCTAATGTTGCTGTAGCCACCAGGCTGAGGGGTAGGTGCTTCTGCTGCCGAGGAGCTGGGTTGTGTCAGCACTACAGGACTTTCTTGGGTGTTGGCTAGCGTGTTGCCATTGCTCAAGGCCAGCAGGGTAGTTAGGGCGAGTGTGCTGCTTAGACGAGTCATGCGTTAGTCCGGTGGCTTGGTTGGGGTGAGATTAGCCGTAAATTGTGTTCGAATGATCGTGTCTTTGTCTCTTGACAATTTCTCAAGTTCGGCAAATTTAATGACTTAGACGGCCTTCGCGCGCCCAAGTTCGCCGCTAATCGGTTAAACTGTGGGATTGCATTGCATTTTTTAAACGAAATCATCAGAAGGCCCCGCCGTGAGCAAGCCCGAAAGCCCTTACAAGCACACTCTTAACCTTCCGCAGACAGACTTCCCGATGCGTGGCAATTTGCCTAATCGTGAGCCTGGTATTTTGGCCCGCTGGCATGAGATGGACTTGCACGGCAAGATTCGCGAGGCCTCAGAGGGGCGACCCAAGTTTGTGCTGCACGATGGACCGCCGTACGCCAATGGTAGCCTGCATATGGGTCATGCGGTGAACAAGGTGCTCAAGGATGTCATCGTAAAGTCTCGCCAGATGGCGGGCTTCGATAGCCCCTACGTGCCTGGTTGGGATTGTCACGGGTTGCCGATTGAAAACAAGGTTGAGCAGAAATCCGGAAAAGCGGGCAAAGATATACCCGAGGCAGAGTTTCGCCAGCGTTGCCGCGAGTATGCGCAGGGTCAGATTGATGGCCAGCGCGAAGAGTTTAAGCGTCTGGGGATTGTTGGCGATTGGGATAACCCCTACCTCACAATGGACTTTAAGTTTGAGGCCGATATCGTCCGAACCCTTTCTCGTATTGTTGAAAATGGCCATCTTCACAAGGG
>JBMYWE010000132.1:3136-6866 GCA_049607125.1 Granulosicoccaceae bacterium
CCAGAACGAGGCCGACGCCGTGCGAGCGCTGGCCAAGATCATTGAGCGTGGGCACGTGTATAAAGGTGTCAAACCGGTGTACTGGAGCTGGGGAGCGCACACCGCGCTGGCTGAGGCAGAGGTGGAATACCAGGACAAAACTTCGCGCAGTATCGACGTGCGTTTTAAGCCCGCCGAAGAAGCGTCCTTGCTGGCGCAATTTGCTATGGAGGGCGATAGTGCAGGCCCTGTGTCGGTGGTTATCTGGACGACCACGCCTTGGACGCTGCCGGGCAATCAGGCCGTCGCTGTGCATCCGGAACTCAGCTACGCACTGGTCGAGGTCGATCTGGGGGCAGGCCAAGAGCGGGTTGTGCTGGCAGAAGATATGGTTGACTCGGTGATGGAGCGCTGGGGAGCTGAGAGTTATCGGGTTGTTGGAAGGGCATTGGGTGAAGTACTGGATCGTCAAGTGCTACGACACCCCTTCTACGACCGCGATTCGCTGATGGTGCTCGGTGAGCACGTCACCACCGAGTCCGGCACTGGTAGTGTCCACACCGCGCCGGATCACGGTGTGGACGATTTCTACACGTGTCAAAAATACGACATCGAGTTGCTGAACAATGTCGGTCCAGAAGGCAAGTACAACGATCATGTGGAGCTGTTCGCGGGCGAGCATGTAATCAAAGTAGACAAACACATGGCCGAGGTGCTGCAGGCGCATGGTGCGCTGGTGGCCGATGTACCCTACGAACACAGTTACCCCTATTGTTGGCGCACCAAGACTCCAGTTATCTACCGTGCGACGCCGCAGTGGTTTATAAGCATGGAGCAAAAAGGCCTGCGTCAGAACGCCTTGGATGAGATCGCCAAAGTTAAATGGGTGCCAGGCTGGGGAGAGGCCCGTATCCACGGCATGATAGCCAATCGCCCCGACTGGTGTATCTCGCGCCAGCGATACTGGGGTATTCCCATTCCGTTGTTTGTGCACAAGTCTAGCGGTGAGCTTCACCCCGAGACTTTGCCGGTTATGGAAAAAGTGGCGGCCGCGATCGAACAATCAGGAATACAGGCTTGGTTTGATCTCGCCAGCGAAGAACTGATCGCCGACGCCGATGACTACGAGCGTGTCACCGACGTGATGGATGTGTGGTTTGACTCAGGTAGCACCTTTTTCCATGTGTTGCAAAAGCGCGAGAATCTAACCTACCCTGCTGATATGTACCTTGAGGGCTCCGATCAGCACCGAGGTTGGTTTCACTCATCTCTGCTGACGTCTTGTGCAATCAACGGTATCGCGCCTTATCGTCAGGTGTTGACGCACGGTTTTACGGTGGATGAAAAAGGCCACAAAATGTCCAAGTCTTTGGGCAATATCATCGAACCGCAGAAGGTCATCAACGAGTTGGGTGCGGATATCGCGCGTCTGTGGGTGGCTTCCACCGACTACAGCGGCGAGATAAGCCTGTCTAAAGACATTCTTAAGCGCACGGCTGATAGCTATCGTCGCATTCGCAACACAGCGCGCTTTATGTTGTCGAATATGGTTGGTTTCGATCCGGTGCAGCACGTATTGCCGTCTTCTCAGATGCTCTCGCTCGACAACTGGATTGTCGGCCGTGCCGCGCAAGTGCAAAAAGAAATAGAGCAGGCCTATGAGGATTATCAGTTCCTCGTGGTGATACAAAAAGTGCATCATTTCTGTGCGGTGGATCTTGGTGGCTTTTATCTCGACGTTATCAAAGATCGACAGTACACCACAAAAACCGACAGCCAGGCGCGCCGCTCGGCGCAGACAGCGCTGTATCACTTGAGTGAAGCTCTGGTGCGCTGGGTGGCTCCAGTCTTGTCATTCACCGCTGACGAGCTATGGGAGCATCTACCGGGTAAGCGGGGCGCGTCGGTTCACCTCGAGACCTGGTACACCGGTCTGAGTGAACACGCTGACAATGCCATCAGCAACGATGATTGGTCGCGCATTCTCGCCGTACGCGTTGCCGTTAACGGTGCGCTTGAAACGGCTCGGAACGAGAAGAAGGTGGGAGCCTCGCTCGAGGCTGAAGTCGCGTTATACGCCGACGAAGCAACTGCTGCCGTGCTGGCAAAACTCAAAGACGAATTGCGTTTTGTAACCATTACCTCAAAGGCGAGTGTGGCCCTGCTGGCGGAGAAGTCCGCCGATTCCACTGAAGCCGAAATTGAGGGCGGAGAGCTTTACGTACAAGTAAGTGCATCTGAATACGCCAAATGCGACCGTTGCTGGCATCGCCGAGAAGATGTGGGAAGCGTAGAGGCGCATCCGCTGCTGTGCAGCCGCTGTGTTCAGAACGTAGACGGCGAGGGCGAGCCACGGGAGTTCTGTTGATGCGTCTCTGGGTGCTGTATGGTTTGAGTTTGCTGGTGGTGATGCTCGACCAGTGGAGCAAGCAAATTGCCGAGGCAGCCATGGATCTGGGTGAAGGCTTTCGAGTGACATCTTGGTTCAACTGGGCGCTTGCCTATAACGAGGGCGCCGCTTGGAGCTTTCTTGCCGATGAGGGCGGCTGGCAGCGCTGGTTTTTTGTGGTGCTCAGTGCGGTTGTCAGTATCGCCTTGATTATCTGGATCTATCGATGCTGGCGCAACGAAGCCGTACTTGCCTTCAGCTTGTCGCTGGTACTCGGTGGTGCAGTCGGCAATCTGATTGACCGCGCCCTGTACGGTCACGTCATAGATTTTATCCAATGGCACTACAATGGTTGGTATTTTCCCACATTCAATGTGGCCGATATGGCTATTACCGCCGGTGCAGCCATCATGATTTGGTGCTCATTTTTCTTGGCAGAACCCACCGCTAAATCCACACACGACTGACGGTGTGGCCAGCGCTCCCAATCTAGATATTATCTTTCTCCGCCACGGCCCCACGCCGTGGAATCTCAACAAGCGTCTGCAGGGGCACACGGACATCCCTCTCGACTGGGACGCTGTGCGTCGACAATGGCCCGAGCCTCGACTTGCTGGGCACTGCTATCGGCGCCGGTGGTTTTGTAGCCCTTTGCTGCGTGCCCGCCAGACGGCTGAGTATTTCGGGCTAGAGGCGACCCCTGAGCCAGCCTTGATCGAAATGGCTTGGGGGCAGTGGGAGGGAAGAACGCTGGCGAGTTTGCGAGCAGATGATCCAGAAGGTGTTTCCCTCGCTGAAGCCGCCGGTCTGGATCTTCGAGCGCCGGGTGGCGAGTCTCCCAGAGAAGTTCAAGCACGGCTCGGTGCGTGGG
Organism: Granulosicoccaceae bacterium; assembly: GCA_049607125.1. Lineage (GTDB taxonomy): Bacteria > Pseudomonadota > Gammaproteobacteria > CALCKW01 > CALCKW01 > CALCKW01. The sequence goes on from JBMYWE010000132.1 coordinate 6,376, forward strand.
CAGAGCAATTGATGCTGGACAGAACAAGCGTTGTTAGGGTTGGCGCAATTGCACATAAGGGTGTTATTCGCGCTGTTCTCGCGGCGGCTACAGGGTGGGATATGTTGGGCAAGGCTCCTGTAAAGCTAGACTTCAAGCAAGCCATCCGTTTTTGCTGGCGAGACGGAATGTGGGAATATGTGCCCGAACAGTGAGTTTGGGGTGTATTGGCCGAGCGAGAAGCCCGGCCAATTTCTATAACAACCTAGAGTTTGGCCCGCTCTGATTGAAGAGCCTTCCACAGGCAGTAGCACATGAGCAGCACGACGAGCGTAAAGGGTATTCCGGTCGAAACGGCTGCACCCTGCAACGCGCTCAGACCCCCTCCCAGCAACAAGGCGATGGCAACTAGGCCTTCCAGGGTGCACCAAAAAACCCGCTGCACGACGGGGGCATCCATTTTTCCGCCTGCTGTGATGGTGTCGATCACTAAGCTGCCGCTGTCAGAAGAG
>JBMYWE010000133.1:0-6785 GCA_049607125.1 Granulosicoccaceae bacterium
CCTGGCAGTGCTTCAATGCAGGCGAGCGCCGCCACTTCAACGACATCTCCCTCTAGCTTTTCGATCATATCGAGCGCGGCGCATAAGGTGCCGCCTGTCGCTATCAAATCGTCCACCAACAGTACTTTGGCACCTGGCTCAAAGGCGTCTTTGTTTATCTCTAGAGTCGCTTCGCCGTATTCTAAAGAATAACTTTGGCTGAGGGTCTCGGCCGGCAATTTACCCGCCTTGCGCACGGGTGCGAAGGCTGTGTTTAGTGCATAGGCCACCGGAGCTCCCACTATAAACCCACGGGCATCTATGCCACAGATGACGTCGATTTGGACGTCGTGGTAGCGGTGCACAAAGGCGTCGATTAGTAGGCGATAGGCGCGACGATTTTGCAGCAGCGGCGTGATATCGCGAAATTGAACACCCTGTTGGGGCCAGTCTGGGATGGTGCGAATCAGTGGCTCTAGTTGTTGTCTGAAGTAATCGTCGCTCATCTTTGCTTGGCGTCCTATTTAGTTAAGGCGTGTACTGGGCTTGTAATGCCGCGCTAAATCTCTCGAGATCCGCCTCGGGCAGATGATTGATGCCCGCAGCGGCGGCGCGTCCACCACCGGTTTCAAACTGGCGCACCAAAGCATCCGCGCCGGTGCGGTTGTCCAAGGGCGCACGTACGCTGACCAAGTATCCGCCGTCTGGTTTGGCGGTTAGTATTGCATGGGCCTTGGCAGGCGCACTGTGGACCAGTGTATTGGCATAGACGCCGCTGACACGCCTAGCCCAGCGGGCGTCGGGGAAAATATAAATGGCGTGCTTGTCTCCCCTGTCGCTCGACTGCAGCGCCTCGGCTTGTGCCATGTCTTCATTGTAGCCTTGGTCAAGTGTGCTGTAGGTTTCACCTTCAGCGGCAAAGGCCAAGGGGTCGGCAAAGGGCTGCATTTGTCGATACAAATCGGCCGGGGCGAAGAATAAGTCGTCTAAGCTGGCGCCGTAACCGTTGTAGTTGATCAAGGTACCCAATCGCTCGAGGGTGGCGAGTTGTTGTTCGCTCAAATTGAGGGGAGCCGCTGCCTCGCGAGCACTTTGCAACAGGTTGTCACCAAAGGCCGCTGCCACAGCCCAAGCGCGATACCGGCCCTGGAGTTCGTGGTCTACTAACAAGCTGGTGCAGGTAGTCGGGCTGATATCGATGTTGGCGCGCAAGTTTGGGTGTTTGGGGATATCGCCTGGATGGTGGTGATCCACATAGTGGATTGTTTTTCCCGCATCCAAAAGACTGTTCAAAGCAGCGCTGTTTTTGTCCATCGATATATCTAGCACGGTGGCGCTGGCGCAATCCTCAACAGGTACCTTGGCCAATAGCGCAATATCGCGTTTCACGCCGGTAACCAGTACGGACTCGCGCGGTTCGGCCAGTCGAAGTTGGTGTAGGGCGCACAGGCCGTCGGCGTCGCCGTTGAAAACGTCGTAGTGTTGCATTAGCTAAATTCCTAAAATATAGAGTCGCTGGTCGAATTGATCCACGTCTTCAGAGCGATTTGGTTCAAGCGCTCTGAACAAGCTAGCATTCGATCAAAACTGTCTCGAGGTCTAGGCGGATTCGGCGCGTTGCGGGCCCGATTGAGGGCTCAGGCTGAGGCCAAATGGCGACAAATCTGTTGGACCAGTGTTGGGCCTTGATAGATCAGCGATGAATACAATTGAATCAAATCAGCCCCATCGGCCAGTCGTTGCTCCGCCTCAAGTGGTGAGTTGATACCGCCTGCGGCTATCAATGCAATGTCTGCACCCAAATCATGACGCAAGGGTTTGATTTTACTCGCGGCTAAGGGGGTCAATGGAGCCCCTGAAAGGCCGCCAGATTCATTGCCGTGCGGCAAGCCCTCAACGCCTTCGCGGCCGAGTGTGGTGTTGGTGGCGATTACGCCGTCTATTCGGTGTCGAAGCACGGCGTGGCAAAGGTCGGTCATGGCCTCGTCACTCATATCAGGCGCTATCTTGACCAGCAGCGGTACGCGGCGCGCTTGGGCGGTGGCTAAAGCGTCACGTTCTGTGCTCAAGGCGGCGAATAGTTCTTCGAGCTGTGCGCCGTGCTGTAGGTCGCGCAGGCCCTTGGTGTTAGGAGAGGAGATATTGACGGTGATGTAATCTGCCACGGCATACACAGCGCGCAAGCCGATGAGGTAGTCTTCGGTAGCGTCCGCAGCTGCTGTGCTAGCATTTTTGCCAATATTGATTCCCACCACGCCACGCCAATTGCGCTGGCGCACCCGTTCGACCAGTGCGTCGACTCCTTCGTTGTTAAAGCCAAAGCGATTGATAATGGCTTGCGCTTCGGGGAGCCTAAACAGTCGCGGTTTTTCGTTGCCAGGTTGAGGTTTAGGTGTAACTGTACCCACTTCGACAAAGCCGAAGCCGCAGGCACCGAGTCCATCCAGTGCTTTCGCATTTTTATCTAATCCAGCGGCGAGACCCACAGGGTTATCGAACTCTAAACCAAGCAATTTCACCGGTTTACTTGCCGCTCGACGGCCATACAAGACCTGCACTAGAGCTGGCACACCCGGTTTTCCCAGCAGGCTGAGGGCGAGGTCATGAGAGCGTTCGGCGTCCAGAGAAAACAGGGCAGGGCGAAGCAGCGGGTAGAGCATTAGAGTCCCTCGAGGGTGTCAATTGGGGCGGCTTGCGGGCCAACAGGGGTGGTGAGTTCGTATCGCAGGGTCAGGTGATCCAGCGAGCGCCACTCTAGTTGGATCGCCCAGCCAAGACGCTCCCATCGCGCTGCCGCATAGCCGCGTTCTGCTCGGATGGCGTTGAGCTTTGAGCTTCGGCTGGTGGCATACAGCGGGAAGTCACTGACATCTTTGGCGGTACTGTAGAGCCGCACCAGTTTGACTTTGAGCTCGGTAAAGCTGATCCAGTTGGCTGGTTGCAATTGGCGGCTGACAGCGACTATTCGACCCTCTCTTATCTGTAGCGCAATATTGCCCTGAGCATCTGCAGTGAGGTGCGACTCGCTATCGCGGGGTGCGCCCTCTGGCGCAGCACCACCTAGGCAGTATTGATTAAATACCCGTTTTAAGCAGGGTTCATCGGCAGCATGCAAGCTGAGCGGCGCCAGCACCAGATACAGCGCTAGGATCAAGCAAGATTTGATCGAGTTCATGGTGTAGGATTCTCCAGTTGCCGCGTCGTTGACGCAAGCACCTTTCGAATAGAGTTATGCAATGCGTTGTTATCCCGACAAATTAAAGGCACAGCTGAGCAAAGGCCTCGCCCCTATCTACCTTGTGTATGGCGACGAACCCTTGCAGGTTCAAGAGTGTTGTGACGCGATACGATCGGCGGTAAAGGTGAGCGGTTACGACACTCGAGAGGTGATCAGCATCGAGCAAGACAGCGACTGGCGCGACTTGGCTGACACGGGCAACGCCATGTCTTTGTTTGCCGAGCGGCGTTTGCTGGATCTGCGGCTGCCCAGCGGCAAGCCCGGTCGGGTTGGTGGTGAAGCATTGCGCGACTACTGCGCCAGGCCTGCCGACGATGCCATCTTGTTGATCAGTGCAGGAAAAGTCGACGGCGCCGCCACTCGCAGTGCCTGGTTTAAAGCGATCGACAAGATCGGCGTCGCCGTCGGTGTTTGGCCGCTGCAGGGCAACGAACTGATGGTTTGGATTGATCGTCGGCTCAAAGCGGCCAAATTGCAGGCAGACCGCGATGCCGTGCGACTGATTGCGGAACGGGTTGAGGGCAATATGCTGGCGGCGCAGCAGGAGATCGACAAACTGTCCCTGTTAGTCGACGATCCAAAGGTCAGTGCCGATACGGTGCTGGCGGCAGTGGTCGACAGTTCTCGCTTTAGCGTCTTTGACCTCACTGCCGCGATGTTAGCGGGAGACCCAAAACGGGTGGTGCATATTATAGACGTGTTGAAAGGTGAGGGTGTCGAGGCAGCACCGACGCTCTGGGCAGTTCAACGTGAGGTGCGCGAGTTGGGTTTAGCTTCCGCAGCGCTGGCTCGAGGCGCTGCGCCAAACCAGGCTCTGTCGGATGCGGGGGTTGCCCCTTTCAGGCACAAATCCATGATCCCAGCGCTGCGTCGTTTCAAGCCTTCACAGTGGGAATCGGTGCTCAATCGCTGCAACGAATTGGACCTAATGGTCAAAGGGCGCAGCCGGGGCAATATGTGGGATGAACTCACGGACGTTTGTCTCGCCGTAGCGGGGCGTCCAGTCAAGCTTCCTCGCGCTGGTTGATCTGTGTTGATGACAAAACTCCAATGCTCTGAGCAGCCTAAGCCGGACATTTCATCACAGGCTCGCGCCCTCGCTACGCTCTTGATCCGTCAGCAGAATTTTCTTCTGTCGACTGAGGAACCAGGCTGCGCGCCCGCACCAGCGCTCTTTCAGAAAGTTTGCTGACACATTAATTTCATACGCGATCATCGCACCCGTGATGGAGTGTCCGGGCTAAGGTATCAGTCCCGACATTTATTGTTAACGAAACAACCATGTCGTGGAATCGGTTAATTTCCAGCGTCGCGATTTTCTTTTTTCGCTCGATCTATCCGCCCCGTTTTAAATGTTCAAAGCTCGCTAAATAAATACTATGCAACTAGGGTTTCCTGTTGATGCATAAGTTGGGTGCGCAAAGCCAAGCCTGTCATTTAAAGAAAATCGCTGTTGTCTTCTAGGCCGACCTATGCGCCGTATTGCTGTAGATAAAACGTAACGTTTTATGCGTGCTGTAGATAAGTTAATGTTGAGTTCGTTTGACCCTCTGTTGCTGGTTTTTTATTTGATTGCGTTACTTTTTGAAAATTAAAAAATCCGCATAAACGATTGAAATTTTTGCTGTATTTTAATATTTGAATTTAAAAATGTATTCATATTAATTATGTAGAGTGGTTTGTAAAGACAATAGCTAATAATTAAAGTTGTGTTGTAGCGCAAGGAATTGCAGTAAACGGTTTTGTATTCCGGTGATATGTTTTCCCCCGAATAGGTTAGCTGTCCGTCAGCTAGCGGGTATTGGAAATACATATTGGATGCGAAATCTATGCAACTTAAGACATTTAGAATTAGACCATTATTACTTGGCAGTGGGATAGTATTTATGACAAGTGCGGTGCCGGTGGCAGCCGCTTTATTGGATTCCAGTCGTGTGGACCCCTACGGCGCAACTGATGCCGCCGGGGGATTGATTTCGCGCTCTATGGAAGACCAAATTGGCCTGGGTCAGGGTGATGTGTATACGCCTTATTCTTCTGCCTATATCATCGCTAGAGACCCCGTGCGTGCTGTTCGTCGAGGCCGTCAATTGTTCCAGCGCAAGTTCAGCGAGCAAGAGGGCTTGGGGCCTCGGGTCAATTACCAATCCTCGGGAGATATCACCAGTCATCGGGCACTTGGCGCGGGCTTGTCCGACAGTTGCTCGTCTTGCCACGGTAGTCCAAAGGGTTCGGCGGGTTTTGGTGGCAATGTCGCGACTTTCCCCGATGGCCGCGATGCGCCGCATTTGTTTGGGTTGGGTATAGTTGAGCAACTCGCTGAAGAGATGACCGAAGATCTACGTGAAGATCGGCGCACTGCCAAGCAAAAAGCCGCGAAAACGGGCGACCGTATCACACGCCAGTTGGTGACAAAGGGAGTCGACTTTGGATATTTGATCGTCTGGCCCAACGGTAAAGAGGAATACCATCTGCTTGAAGGCGTGGACAGTGATCTGCGCGTAAAGCCGTTTTTTGCGCAAGGCAAAACAGCCAGCATGCGGGAGTTTATCAACGGGGCTTTTAAAGACGAAATGGGGCTGGAGAGTTTTGATCCGGTGCTGTGCGCTGCAACTGACCCCGTTAACCCTCAGCGCGTTGTTTCGGTGGGTGGGTTTGTTTACGACCCCGCTGTCGATACCTTTGAGCGCCCCGTCAGCTGTGACGCTTCTGCGGATAACGACGGTGACGGTGTAACAGCGGAGCTCGACCCGGCGTTGATCGATTACATGGAGTTCTACTTGCTCAATTACTTCAAACCGGGCAGGGGCGATATCAATGTTTACACGCGCACTGGTCGCAAACTCATGAAAAGCATCGGTTGCACCAGCTGCCATGTGCCGAGCCTGACCATCGACACGGATCGCCGAATTGCGGACGTTGAAACCAAGTACGACGCCCAGCGCGGCGGCGTGTTTAACAAGCTCTACTCAGAAGTTAGTGGTTTATTTGAAGCGCACGAAGACGAGTATGCCTACCCCAAGTTATTGGCCAAAGGTGACAGCTTTAAGGTGAAGAACTTCTTTAGCGACCTCAAGCGCCACGACTTGGGTGAGCTGTTCCACGAGCGCGACTACGACGGCAGTATGATCACCGAGCATGTGACTGAACCACTGTGGGGTGTGGGTTCAACGGCACCCTATGGCCACGATGGCCGCAGTATTGATCTGCACGAGGTGATCATGCGCCACGGCGGTGAGGCCCAGCACTCGCGAGACGCCTACGCCGAATCGTCTCTCGAGGATCAACTGCAGATTCAGCTATTTCTGCGCTCCTTGGTGATTTTCCCGCCGGACGACACCGCGTCTAATCTCAACCCTGGTGATCCTAACGCCCACCCACAAGACCCGGCGGGCCACGGCAACATCAAGCTGCCGAATTTGTTTACTATGCCAGAGCTCGGCGGAGAGTAAGGCAGAAAGACCTATTTCTGGCATGGGTACTCGCACCCCCGAGATCACGCTGATCTCGGGGGTGGTATCGGATTTGCCGTCTAGATTTTAGTGTCGCGGCCGGTTGTTTATGAGTA
>JBMYWE010000134.1:0-6778 GCA_049607125.1 Granulosicoccaceae bacterium
TTACGCTTGAACAAACGACAAGCTAGCTCAGGGGTGACACCAATACCTGTGGCGCTGCCGACTCCAGCAAACCGCTGCTGGCCTGTTGCACCCACGGTAGCTCTTGTCCCGATTCAGCCTCTTGGAGCAGCTTCGCGTAGCGGCGCGCCAAACGCTCATCGCCCCCGCCCAAAGCCACTTGAATAGCCAAACGATAAAACCAGAATTTACTCAAGCCCTCAGCACCGGCATGCAACAGATGCTCGCCCTTAGCCAGTAAGTTTCTCTGCTCGACATCCCTTTGAACAACAGTGGCCAGCGCCGCTAAGGCCCAAGGTCCGGAACTGTATTTTGCATCGGAAGGTTCTGCCTTGCTCCAGGCTTGGGTCAACATCTGTAGGCCCAGTGCGTATTTGCCAAGCCTCACTTGCGACTCACCGACAGCAACCATTGCCAAAGAACTCAAATGCTCATGCTTAGAGTCGGTCTCAATCGCCATAGCCAGCTTGCCGTTGGCCAGTGCACTGGCGGGTTCTCCTAGATCGAGCAGGACAGGGCCCAATAGGCAGCGTGCTTGCAGTTGCGCCTGTAAATCGCCAATAGATTTGGCGTGCTCAACGGCGGCCTGCAAAATATCACGCGCGCCGCAGACATCACCCATAAAATACAAGCATTGACCCAACCAAGGATCTCGATCTGCCCAGCCAGATCCACAACGCTGTCGCTCACGCCCCTGATGCGCCTCACTGAGCAAGTGCTCGGCTTCACGAACTTGACCCTGTCGGCACAACAGCTCCCCCAAGGCTTGCGATATGTCGATTATCGTTTGGGAATCACCGCTGCGGTGCACTTCGCAAAGCCCCGCCCGTAGATCCGACTCGGCCTCTTTAAAGCGCCCGGAGTGGAACAACAACTCCGCCCGCAACTGCAGCGCCTGAGTTTCCAAGGCAGGTCGCTCGATCGAGCGAGCCTCGGCCAGAACTTCCCCTAGTATCTGCATCGCCGCTGCGGTATTGCCGAGCTCACCCCAACACGCTGCCAATAACAACTTGGTCTGTGCTTGCTCCATGCCTTCATCCGCCACTAACAGCGCATGCTCATAGCTGCTAAGTGCTTGTTGGTGTGCCGCTCGTCGGGTATGACAATCGCCACGCAAGCGGTGTAGCTGGTAGCGTTGCGGGCGTGCGAGTTGAGTCTCATCCACCTCTGCCAACGCATCTAAAAGCTCGGCCGCCCTCGATAGCTCACCTCGATTAAGCGCACGGGTTCCCGCTTGCAATACCTGCGCTACACCACTCATAGGCTGGCCAGCTTTAAGGTAGTGCCAAGCAGCCACTTCGGCGTTGTGCTCAAAGTACTCCGCCGCTCGCATATGGAGTTCTCGTTGCAAAACTTTGTCGATGGAGCGATACACCACGCTGTGCACGAGGTCATGGCTAAAGCGATAACCCGCTGAATCCGGGCTGATAAGCTGATGCGCCACCAACTCATCACAGGTATCAGGGAGTTCACCCAACACACCAGACCAAGCCCCAAGCGTCAAGCGACTACCCAATACAGCCGCTGCCTTCAGCTGCTCAAGCTCTCGTTCCTGTAGCGCTTGCATTTTACTGTTCACAATTCCTCGCAAGGAGGTTGGGCTGTGCGAGTCGATGGTGTCAATAGCGGCTTGTAATTGCTGTGTCAAAAACAGTGGGTTACCTGAGGCACGAGCCACACACTGTCGAACTATTGGCGTATGGGTGGGTAAAAACGTAGCCGCTAGTGCCAACGCTGCCGTGTTGCTCAAGCCGCCGAGATTGCACAACTCTCCCAGCATATCGCTACCGAAGCTATAACCTTCTTGAGCGTAGCTAGAACGACTGGAAAGAACAATCAGTGCGGGACAGTCGACGAGACGATCACACAGCAGTGCCAAGCGACGCTGCACCGCATCACTGGCCCAGTGCATGTCTTCAACAAACAACACCAGGCCTGTCGCTGCGCGTCTTTGATTGACGAGCTTTATCAACAGATCACACTGACCACTCAAGCGCATCAACCGACCATCAGTCGATTCCTGCAAACCTAGCATCAGAGACAACAGCTGACTCTCCTCTTCTGTGAGCAACATTTCTTCAGCCAGACGTTGGTGAATTTGCTCTAGCGCCAACCCTGGGTGCCTAGACCCTACAACTTGCAAGGCGAGCATGCTGAGTAAGCACGGTTGAGGTGCTTGACCGGAATTGGCCACTGCATAGTAGTAAGACTCAAAGCGTTGATCTGCAGCATCGAGATGGAACTCTTCCAACAACCGGGTTTTACCAATTCCGGGTGCCCCGCTGATCATTACCCAGCTAGCCTTCTCGTTTGCGATATTGCTCTGCAGCTTGTCGCGCAGCATCTGCAACTCACTGTCTCGGCCGATTAATTCACGTCGCGCTGGAGAGTCATCTTCTATAGCCGGCTGTTCAAAAACAAGTTGATGTACACCCACGGGGGATTCTGTTTCAGGCTCCAATACTTGCCCTACTAGCTCGGCTCGATGCGCACTGTCTAGGCAGTCGAAACTATGTTGGCAGAGATAGATCAACTGACTCGGTGCCAAAGCGGCGATTTTGGCAACCAGCCCAACTGTTTTTCCGAGAACCCGCGAGGGAGAATGCGACTCTTCCAGCTGAATCTGGCCAGAGGCCAAGCCCACGTGTAAGTGGCAATCACTACTCTCTTGAAAATTGAACAGTTCCACACTGGAAAGCAACTCTAGGGATGCTGCAGTGGCGCGTTGCGCTGCAATAACGGGGTCAACGTCGTGGAAACCCCACAACAAGGAGCCCGATGGTGCTTGGAATCGCTCGCCACCATTGATTTCGATTGTGTGCTGTGCGAACCGAGCAAAGTTTTCCAGCATTTCCGGTGCATGCTCAAAGTTGGCGGCAGCACCTTGACCCGAAGCCAGTTTGAAATCTACTTGAACCAGGCTCATGTGTAGGGCTGGAACCGTAGGTAGTTCAGCTTGACCGACCCGCTGATACTTTTGCATCAGATCTTCTTCCGGCTCTGATTCGGGCTCAAACGCATCGCGTTCGGCACCGCCCTCATCGTTAAAGCTGGGCTCGAGCTCTTGATCGAGGCTCAATTCAGCGGGTTCTGCCGAGTCTACTCCGGCCACTTCAGCGTGCAGAGCTGAAGGCAGATTCGGGAAGTCCACTTTACTCTGCGGTGGCGCTTCAACAGACACCACCATAACTCCGCATCCACCGCAAAATTTGTCGCCGGGTGTATTGCAGAACTGGCACTGTTCGCATTTGACCAGCATGCTGTGGCCGCACTGACCGCAAAATTGACGCTCTTTAGAATTGCGTGTTCCGCAACTCGGGCAGGGTATATTCATAGCATCTCGTCGCACCCCACTCCCTTGCGGTAAGCCAGTGCGATCTTCCTTGAGTTATTGTGAATCCTTTCGCTGAATCGGATACGCAGGCATCACGAACAGCTTTAGGAAGCGATTTGCACAATACCTGCCAACACGAAAAATCGCGTGAGAGAAGTATGAAATATTGTTAGTGCACAGCCAGAAATAGCTGTAGGAGTTGTCGAATTGCTACGCCGATCTCTCGGCCCCAGTCATGCCGCAGCAGCCGAAGTTTCACACACCTTATTAAACAATTCGGAGGCGTCCAAATTGGCCTCTTCAAACTGGGCTCGAATGTCGAGCTTATCGAGCATGTCCTCGAGTTCATCGCGCGCATCAGCAAACTCGTTGGACTGCAACGACTGGTCCAGAATAGTTGAAGCGATCGCGATCACTGCTACGGTCTCTTTGTGCGCGGGTGCCTTCTCCGGACAATGTTGATACTCGATGGCCATCGCCAGCGGCTCGGGGAAATTCCAGCGTCTGGCTAGTGCTCCGCCCAGAGTAGCGTTGGTAAAGCCAATCAAGTGTTTTTCCGCTTTGTACAAAGGTACGTCGTAATCCAGCGATAGACGCATGGCCTCCGCCATGCGCTCCGGCAACTGGCTGTTGAGAACCATGGTGCCAATGCTGTGCAACATACCCGCAGCGTACGAAAACTCACGAGCCGATGGAACCAGGGCGCACAGTTCTCGTGCAATCCCGCCAACCAACATGCCATCTCGCCACAGGCTCTGCAGCTGCAACAACTCCCCCTCAAGCGCCTCCATACCTTCCATACAGGCAGCGGCAAAGGCCATCTGCCCGAGCTCCAAGCGCCCAATACGTGTAATGGCTTGCGCCACTGAGACGGTGGGCTCGCCGCGCAGATAGACCGGACTATTGGCTATGCGCAAAATGTTCATGGAAAAGTTGGGGTCCGCCTCTACGGCGACGATCAACTCGGGCATTCCGGCATCGTCGTCTCGCGCGATACGATTAATTTCCATGGCAGAGGCAGAAAACTTTACGAGGTCTTCCGCTATATCCACCAACTCTTCTAAAGATGCTGACATGTTTCAAGATCCTTCTCTGAGCACTAGAGCCCTGAGCGGCCGCACCTTGGCGAGCTTTAACCAATTGTTCATTCAAGCCATAACCCTAAGTACAGCAACGATTTAACGCCATTTCAGATCTAAACTTTCGCTGCCAAAAGACGCTATCCGTCTTGTAACGCAGTCAGAGATGCCATGGCTGCACAGCACCGGGAAGAACATAGACCGACTCCACATCGATAGTTGGCTATCGGACAGGGAAGCAAAATGGAAGACTTTGATCTCGACAATTTGAAAGAGATTTTCCTTCAAGAGTGCGGGGAGAACCTCGATACGCTCGAGAACGGCCTGCTGCGAATGGGAGAAGGAGAGGACGATGCCGATCTATTGAACGAAGTGTTCAGAGCAGCTCACTCCATCAAAGGTGGAGCGGCGACGCTGGGTTTCAGCGCCCTAGCCGAACTGACTCATCACATGGAAACCCTGCTTGACGAAATGCGGTCTGGCAAACGCGAGGTCAACGAAGATGACGTTGAGATCTTACTCAGCTCACTGGATGTTCTGCGAGAAATTCTTGACATGAGTATCGCGGGTGACGATTCAGAGCACCCGCAATTTCGCCCTTTAGAAAAAAAGTTGCAAGACAGCGTAGCTGCAGGCCAAGCAAACGACTCGGCTAGTGACACCACTAGCCAGCAAACAGAAGATGCAGCAACCGAGAGTGAAGACGACAAGCCTTGGTACGTCGGCTTTAAACCCTTTAACGAAATCATGATTCGCGGCAATGACCCCATGTTATTGGTGCGCGAAGTACAGATGCTTGGAGACGCCAAGACTACAGTCTCCACTGATGCTATTCCCGACTGGTCAGAACTCAATCCAACTCATAGCTACATGTCGTGGCAGATCGAGTTGCACAGTGATGCCAGTGAAGGTGACATACGGGAGATATTTGAATGGGTAGAGGAGTTCGATTGCGAGCTAAGCGTTTCTAAGATTGCACCTGTAACTGCCGAACCAGAAGCCGCCGAGGAAGTGGCGCCCGAAGCAACTAACAACACCGACAATGTTGTCCCCATTGCTGATGCAGAGACCAAACAAAATGCGGCGCCAACAAAACCCGCCGCGCCGCCAAAGAAAAAACCCGCCGCCGATACGACCATTCGTATCTCCACAGACAAAATCGACGATTTGATCAACCTCGTCGGCGAGCTGGTGATTACACAGTCAATGCTCTCGCGCTTCAGCATGAGTGATAATCAAGTGGACTTGGAAGAATTCCAGGAACGCATGGCTCAACAGGAGCGCAACATTCGCGAGCTACAAGAGAGTGTCATGCGCGTTCGCATGTTACCGCTCAGCTTTGCATTCAATCGTCTGCCTAGGCTGGTTCGCGATCTCTCGAAAAAACTGGACAAAAAAATCGAGCTCATCACCGAAGGCGCGGGTACTGAGTTGGACAAAACCGTATTGGAAAGCATCATGGACCCCTTGGTACATCTGGTGCGTAACTCCCTAGACCATGGACTAGAAGAACCCGAAGAACGCTTGGCAGCAGGCAAACCCGAGACGGGCGAGCTATTGCTGCGCGCCTCACACCAAGGCGGGTCGGTGGTGATTGAAATCATCGACGATGGACGAGGTATCAATCGCGAGCGCGTACGCAACAAAGCTATCGAAGCGGGGGTAATCAGCACAGAAGACAAACTGAGCGACCAAGAGATAGACAATCTTATCTTCGCTCCAGGTTTCTCTACCGCCGAAGAGGTGACCGATGTCTCGGGCCGTGGCGTTGGCATGGACGTCGTGCGTAGAAACATCGCAGACTTAAACGGACAAGTAGAGATTGAGTCAATACCCGGTAAAGGGACTACTATTTCCATCCGCCTACCACTGACACTCGCTATTTTGGATGGACAGGTCGTACGTGTTGCCAACCAAGAATTCATATTGCCCATTCTAGCGATTGTGGAGACTATCGAAATTGAACACGCAGGTGTAGCTACTGTCCCCGATACCGGCGAGGTCTGCCGCTTTCGGGGGGAATATCTGCCAGTGATTCGTCTGCGAAAATTGCTAGACATGGCCGGTGACACGGACGAGGGCAAACTAGTCGTGATTGTCGAATCGCACGGCAAACTAATCGGCGTTGTGATCGACGATGTGATCGGGCAACAGCAAGTTGTAATTAAAACTCTTGAACAAAATTACAAAGCTGTTCCTGGTTTCGCGGGAGCAACGATCATGAGCGACGGCTCGGTAGCATTGATTCTTGACCCCCCGTCATTCGCAACCGAAGCAATCCAAAAAGTACAAGAAGCAGCTTAAGGAACCACAATGAGCAACGAAACAGAAGTCGCTGAAGAAGTTG
>JBMYWE010000135.1:0-6776 GCA_049607125.1 Granulosicoccaceae bacterium
GAGGATGTTCCCAAGACATAAAGGCGACGTCTTCACGGGCGAGCGCAGTCTCGCGGTCGCAAGTAACACTGATTATGGTGTCATTGCCAAGACCTGGAAAAGAGGCCTGTTCACTGCGGGAGCCCACTTGGACGCTGTAATGGCTGGAAGACAGTTGTTCTATTTCTAGCCCAAAACAATCGGCGGCACGTTCAAAGAATGACCAAGGTGTTGTTTCTTCTCGCTCGACAATTTGATCGCGCAGCGCATTGGCAGCCGTTTCATCGTAGGAGTTCAGTTCCAGCAGCTTATCGCGACCGGTCTCTAGCTCCGCGCGCAGCTGAGTTGCACGCGCCGCTGTTTTTTCGATCAGCGATTCCAATGCTGAATCGTCGGGGTTCTCTCGCATCAGCAGCTGCAGATCATCACCGAACTCCTCGAGCACAGCCTCACCGACGGTGCAGGTCTGTTCAAAGGCGTCCAGACCTCGGTGGTACCATTGACACAAGCGCTGTTCGGCAGAGCCAGCCACACTCGGGACGTGGATATTGACTGTGTTGCGCTGGCCAATTCGGTCCAATCGGCCGATGCGTTGCTCTAATAGGCCAGGCGCTGTGGGTAGGTCGAAGAGTATCAAGTCACTGACAAACTGGAAGTTGCGCCCTTCGCTGCCGATTTCTGAACAAATGAGTACCGGCGCTCCGGACTCAGGGTCTGCAAAGTGGGCGGCGGCACGATCGCAGTCGAGAATGCTCATGCCCTCGTGAAAAACGGCCGGCACAATTCCCGCCAGCACGCGCAGGGCTTCTGCGAGGTCAAGCGCAGTGTCGGTGCTGGAGCAGATGAGCAAGTAGCGGCGCGGGTAGTTGCTGCGCAGGGTATCGATAAGCCACTTCACGCGCGGGTCTGTACGCCACCAGCTGTCGGCGGACTCGCCACTCACCGGCTCAAGCGGGTGGGTGTGCAAGACACGGGGGGCGAAGCCCTGAACCGCTGCACGGGTGTTGCGCATCAAAACTCGGCCGGTGCCTGTTCTGTCCACCAGTGTAGAGATCAAGCGACGGCGTTCATCGGCGTTGAGGTTAGCTTGACTTACCAGCGATTGATGCTCTTCGTCCAGCCACTGAGCGAGGGCTTTTTGCTGCTCAGTACTGAGCGGGGCGTCATGCAACAGCGGCGCGGCTGACTCAGCCACCTGTTGGTAGTTGGCCTGGTCGGACTGAAACTGTTCGAGGCTGGCGTAGCGATCGGGGTCGAGCAGGCGCAGGCGGGCAAAATGACTGTCGTTACCCAGTTGCTCAGGGGTTGCGGTCAGCAGTAACACCGAGGCGGTTTCTGCAGCCAGACGTTCAACCACTTGATATTGTTCACTGGCTTGTTCTGCTGACCAGGCCAGATGGTGGGCCTCGTCGACAATCAGCATATCCCAGCCGGCGTCGAGCGCCAGATCGCTGGTCTCTGCGTCGCAGAGAAAATCCATGCCGCACAGCACCAACTGCTGTTCACTGAAGGGGTTGGCGGGAGGGTCGAGAGAAAAATTGGGGTCCATCAACGCCTCTTCGAGTGAGAGGTGCTCTTCGGGTTCGCGCATAGCCTCTAGACGCTCGGCATCAAAAAGGCTGAAGGTGAGGTTGAAGCGGCGCAGCATTTCAACCAGCCACTGGTGCTGCAGCGCCTCGGGCACCACGACCAATACCCGCTTGATGCGATCGTTGAGCAGCAAGCGGTGCATGATCATGCCTGCTTCGATGGTCTTGCCCAAGCCGACCTCATCGGCCAGTAGCACGCGCGGCGACTCGCGATTACTGACCGTTTGAGCCACGTATAGCTGGTGCGGCAACAGCTCGCCGCGCACCCCGGTCAGACCGTGCAAAGGCGATGATTTGAGGCGGTGATACTCGTGCTGGGCCTCGGCGCGGGCGTTAAACCAGCGATTGTGTTCAATTTGACCTGCCAACAGGCGCTCGCGCGGCTGGTTGAATTGCACTCGCTCGCTCAGGCGTTGCTCTGGCAGTATATCGGCGCTGCCGTCTTCCCGGTGCCCGTAGTAGATCAGCAGCGGACCGTCTTCTTCCACCTTCTCGACGGTCAGCCACCAGCCCTCACCACTCTGGATTTTATCACCAGGAAGAAAGCGTAAGCGTGTAAGCGGGGCGTTGTCGGCTACATAGGTGCGGGACTCTTCGACGGCGGCGAAGGCGATGGTGACACGACGTCCATCGAATTCCAGCACCATCCCAAGCCCTAGCTCTGCCTCTGTGTCACTGATACACCGCTGGCCGGGAAAATACGCTTGCATAAATCTTATAGCCTCAAACAAAAACGGCCAATTTTAGCACTCTAGCAATCATTTAGGGGCCAATCTTCACACCTTATTCCAATATCGCCTGTGCTCAAGTGCTGTACGCGAACGGCCGATAACCGACGCTGAACCCGTACTCAAAAGGAACCGCTGGCATGGCCCGCGCATCCGATCACAACTTCTTGCTCGCGCTACTGCGCGATCATACCTTCCAGGCCCGCGAGATTCGTCGTGTTCTGCTGTTCACCACCATCTACGTGGCGTTGACCACGGTGTTGCTCGGGTTTTTTTACCACTACATGCTCGGCAGTATGGTGGCCGGTGTGTCTCCGCTGATGTTTGTCTCTGAAGACATGCAGCAGATTGACGATGGCGTGCCCGGCATGGGGGCGATGCTGGGCAAGTGGCTGCTGCTGATGTTGGTGATCAACCTAGTGATCACTCTGGTGGCTGGCATATATATCGTGCGTAAACTTGGTGCGCCGATCATGGCCTTGCGCCGTGTCATTCGCGAGATTGGCGAAGGTAACTTTGCTGTCAAAGTGCGCAAGGACAAAGACAGTGAGTTCAGCGATGTCTTCAACACCTTGGCCGACTCTAGCGCCAATTTGCGCGCTCAGATAGAGCGCGCGCGCGATCAACTTAAAGTTGAATCAGATGACCCTACGGAGCTGAAACGAGCGCTCGAGCGCTGCCGTGAATCTCTCGAATATTTTAAAACTCAGGACTAAGGGATCCTCCATGCGCTGCTGTAAAGCTGTTATGAAACGCTGGATGGTTGCTGGCCTCCTGTTGGGTGCCACTCAAGTTTCCGCTGCGGATTTAGATTTTCTCTATCGGCAAGGCCTGGCGTTTGAGCGCAGCGGCCAATACGCGCAAGCACTCGAGAGTTACAAGGTCTATCTTCAGCAGGCCTCCGTGGCAGATGCTCACTACGAGCGGGTCAAGTACAAGTTACCTGTGCTGAACGAGTCAAAAACGCACGCACCCAGTGAAGATACCGAGTTATATCTGAACGCGCTGGATGCCCGTGCTGATGGCGATAGCGATGATGCGCTGTTTGCCCTCGACAGCCTGATTGATTCTTTCCCCGACAGCTACCTGCTCGACGACGCGCTCTATCTTCGTGGCTACATCTACACGATGGATCGCTTTGAATTTGACAAGGCGCAACAGTCTCTCGCCGAGTTGCGTCGACGTATTCCTGACAGCTCTTACATAGACGCAAGTTTGTATATCGATGCCATCGTGCTCGAGCAGCAAGGCCACACGGCGCAAGCCAAGGCTCAGTTTGAAGAATTGCGTGATAAGCACGCCTCCTTTTCAATTGACTTGCTCGGGTTCTCATTGCCTCGCAATACTTATCAATCCCGTCTTTGGTTCGACCGCGCCGATCAGCGCATCAAGGCACTGGAGGATCAAGAGCTTGTCTCCACAAAAATTGTATCGCAATCGATGCTCAGTGGCGTGGGCTACGAGCGACGCGTCACACTGACCATTGCAGGTGAAGAGGTCACGGTGTTGCTCAATCCCGCATTGGTTACCATCAATACCAATTTCCTCGATCAGGACGGGAAACTGTTTGACGCATCAGGCATTCAAGTGTTTGACGGAGTTGTTGAAAACGAGAGTAATTCATGGGTCAGAGCTGTGTTTAATGGTGATTCCGTACAAGGTTTGATCTCGCGCGCGGGTGTTCGATACGACCTAAAAACAGACACCGTGACCGGCACCATGGTCAACTACAATCCGTCCTTGCAATTGGATCACAGCGATGAAGACCGCGAAGATACAGTGGTTCCACCAACTGTTAGCGCAGGTCTCACGCCCGCAGCTGATGAAACAGAAAGCATTTATCAACAGCTGCCAGTCACCCGTGTAGCACCTATCAGTACTGTGCTAGACAGTCAGTTCAACGCCTACAACTCGGGCAGGGGCTTGTTTGAAGCGCTGACTGTATTGGCCATAGCCGACGGCATCTACCGTGAAGAGCTGGGTATTGCGTTGCGGCTCGACACGCTGGTCAATATCGAAGACCGCGATTCCGACCCCATGAATATTGGCAGCGTGACGATGGATACGATGCTGTCTAACTTTCGTGACTACCGACGTAGCGCGACGCCGCTCGATGAGAGCAGCTCCGCTTATGTGTATCTATTTTCGGGCAACGCCAGTTCTGACAACCAAGTGGGCCTGGCTTACATTGGTGTCGCCTGCCGCAACGATGGCTATGACGTGAGCGTATCCACGCCGTATCAGCGCAACTACCTCTTGGCGGCGCACGAGATGGCGCATAACCTTGGTGCCAAACACGACATAGACACCAGCTGCCAGGCCGATCGCACCAAAATTATGGCACCGTATTTTACCCAAGACACACAACACCGCTTTAGTAGCTGCAGCAAAGCGGCCATTACACAACGGGTAACGGCAAGTTGTTTTGAGGATGCCATCGACTTGCAAGCACTGATGACCAGCGTCAGCGATGACACGGTTGGCGCCGCGATTCGCAACAACGACCTGACGCGCCCCACGACGGCTGCGTTAGAGGTGAAGGTTGAAGATGCAGAATTGCTCGACGTACCCAGCAATTGTGATGTACGAGAAGACGGTACCCTAAATTGTGATCTAGGCATGTTGGCCGCCGGTGAAGTAAAGGTGCTTGAAATCGATACCAAGCACAACAGCGACAACTCGCGGCGGGCCATTGTGCAGGCGCACGTGGGGGAAAAGACCTCAGACGTGGTCGTGGCCAACAACTCACAAACCGTGAGCTTCGAACAAGGTGAGCATCTCGAGTGGCCTTTGGATAGCGGATATGTCAAGCCTGGTACAGGAGCTACCACTAGCAGTTCTGGTGGGGGCGGGTCAACCGGATTGGAAATAATCTCAGGTTTGTTTGCCTTTATTGCTCTGTCAGTCGTTTTCCTACGACGCCAGCGTCAGCACTAGTCGATGAAACTAGGCGCCATCAGTCGGTGGTCATTGGCCGCTGTGGCGCTTCTAATAATAGCGCTGGTGCTCGTTTTCTGGTCCGCCCGGCCATCCAATCAATGCCTGAATGTCGAACGAGATCTCAGGCTTTGCGTGCTCAGCGAGATGGCTAAGCTCAATTTTGAGCAAAGTCCACCTGAGGAGCACACAGACTTCGCGATCAGCGGCGGCACTTCAATAAAATTACACGCCGCACGCAATGAAGTGGTGGCTTTCCAGTGGCTGCTCTCGGGAGAAGGGCGCGAAGGCCTGAGTTTGCACATCGGTGATTTTAGCTTAGCCTCTGCCGGTGCAAGCCAGCAGCCGCTAGTCAGGCAATTTATCGCGCACTACCATCACGTGGATAGAGGGGCTTATAGCTGGGGCCCGGACAGCGAGGTGCTACCTTGGCCTGCGCACTACCCAGACGCGCTGGTGCCGCAACGCCATAGTTGTACAGGCCAATCGCTGTATCAAAGCATTCCTGAGCAATCAGCCCGGCGAGCTCGAACACTGCTCTGGCAAGACATCTATGTACCGAAGCATTTGGAGCCCGGAGGCTACCGTGCTGATGCGGTACTAAAAC
The DNA here is from genome assembly GCA_049607125.1 of Granulosicoccaceae bacterium. Taxonomy (GTDB): domain Bacteria; phylum Pseudomonadota; class Gammaproteobacteria; order CALCKW01; family CALCKW01; genus CALCKW01. Next base: position 5,841 of record JBMYWE010000135.1, read on the forward strand.
GCGGTGCATCGACACTGCTGACGATTCCCATCGAGTTACAAGTGTGGCCGGTCATCCTGCCTGACGAAAACAGCCTGGATGCGATTGGTGAGCTCTATCGGACCTACCGCCTAGAGGGTGTGGGGGAGTCGGGCGACACGGAGGCGTGGCGCCAAGTGTCCAACTGCTATCAGCAAGTTGCGCATGCTCATCGCAGTGTGTTTTTGGAACGCAACCCAGTCTACCCCACTACCGAAGAGCAGTGGCTGGCTTACACCCAGCACTACGACGGCATGCTCAGTGGGTCTTTGTTTAGTGAGCGGGCAGGATACCAAGGGCCGGGTTCGGGCAAGCCCGTATCTGTTTGGCGCACACCCTGGCCACAACCCTACGATATGAAACTATCGGGACCATTGAGCTATAGCGAGTTGCGTGAATACGAGCAGATGGCTAAACGCTGGCGAGGTGTCGTTGAGCAGCAACAGTGGCAATCTAGCCGATGGTTTGCCTATGTTTTCGATGAGGTAGACGGCCCCGAACACACCGATCCCAGTTATCTCTCTATGGTGCACCAACAGATGGCCTTGGTGCAGCAGGCCATCGACAGTGGCAGTGGGTCCAGCAACATTGACTTGCTCTGGACCAGTCACAGTAATCCCGCTAAATGGGCAGACCATCCTGCCCTAGATTTGCGAGACAAGGTTCGACTTTGGGCGCCCAACGCCCATGCAGCCGATCCCGAATTTCTGGCGGAGCAGTCTAGTCAAGGAAAGAGGGCTTGGTTCTACCACAGTGGTCATCCGGCTGTAGGGGCTCACGCTATTAATGCCAGCGGCATAGAGATGCGAACCTGGGGTGTCATTGCTGCGCGTTACCAACTGGGCGGTGTGTTGATGTGGGCGGTCAATTTGGGCAACGACGAAAAACCTTTTGCCGACCCCAACTACAAACCCGAGG
>JBMYWE010000136.1:0-6758 GCA_049607125.1 Granulosicoccaceae bacterium
TGTTATTGACCCTGACGGTCTAACCGTTGACAAAAAACAGATAGAGCTGGCCTATCTGTTTTTTGCCACTTGATCACTCGGAGCCTAGTTCTGGTATCTGGAAGAGTGCTGGCAAGCGTATAGAGCCGTGCTCGGTAGGGTTTTGCGGATCGTCTGAATCTGGGTTTCCCGCATTGAGGTTAGACGCCGTATCGTCAGGCGGGAAAAGCACCAGAGAGCGCAGATACTCACGCAACGCAAGGCGTTGACGATCATCGAGCTTGTTCACGTAGGCATTGCGAGATTCCAACGCTTCGCCGCCGTGACGGCGAATCACCTGATCCAAATCAATGCTGCGGCCATCGTGGCCGTAAGGAGCGGTTGTGCCGACTCCCCAAAGTGGCTCAGTGATAAAGTGGGTTTGAACACGGCCGTCGTAGTCGCGCTCGTGGAATTGGGGCCCCAAATCATGGCGCTTTAAATCCGTGAAAATATCTTTGGCAACAAAGCTCTCGTAGGCGGGGTTGAGCAGCGGATAGTCTTCGCCATCGTCTTCAATCACAAAACGACCTGTCGCTGTCGCGTAGAGTTGGTTAAACACGCCGCCTTTTTCCTTGTCGTAGACGGTTTCCACATCAGCGATACGGCGATCTGAATTAATTGTTAGATCTGGTATATGGCAGGATGTGCAGCCAATATCTCGCAGATGATTGAGTCCTTGCTTTTCTATTCGAGAGCGTTTGCCTGTCGCTGGTTTAAAGTAGTTGAGCAGATAAAATTCAAAGTGATCCACAATCGCCGGATCAATTTCTGCCGTTATTCCATCTCCGTCGTTGTCTTCGAATTGATCGCACACGGGCGGACGTTCAAAGGTGTCTTGCGTTGGGTCGTAGAGAAACCCCGAGCTACTGTAAGCCAACTGTGGGCTTTCTGGATCGGTGGCGGAACAAAGCACTGGATCCCAGGCCTCCATGCCCATTTCGTCCTTTAGGGCGCCCACGATAAACTCGCGCATAGAAGCGGTTTTACCCTGTGCAAAAAATGGCTTCACGCGTAGGTCATCGTCAATCCCTTCGAGGCCCGATGTGTCGAGTGTGCCATCCGGATGCGCGGTGATGTGGCCGTAGTCTATGCCCTTAGCCTGCAGCGTTTGCTCTACCGACTGATTCCTGCTCGCCGCTTGTGCCAAGGCAGTGTCGCGGCTTTCACGAAGAGCCCAGGTGATCTCGTCGGCCAGCTGTTCAACTATACCTAAGCCAAACAAATGAGGGGCGTCGCGACCGTCGGGGAAGGTTGCCACGTTGCCGCCAAAACCCGCAGAGCCTTTGGGGTTGCCGTGACAGCTGGCACAGCTATCGGCGCTGCCTGCACCCAGGGCGCGCGAGTGGGTGATATCTCCGCTGGAACCAAAATTTACTCTTGGGCCCAGGCCTTCTTGCTCGCTAAATTTTCTCTGGAATAGTTGTCGGCCTCTGCGCACCGAGCGCAGCGGGTCTCTGGCGATGATGTAGTTCGAAGACCCATAGGTTTCGGTATCACCTTGGCCCGGGCCAATTTGATCTTGGTACGAGCGGAGGATAACCCCACCAGGTGCGTCTACGTTGGCTGCCTGGTCCACCAATGTTCCGTCGACTAAGGCAGCGTGGGCAGCTCCACTGCTTAGAACTAGCCCTAGACTACAGGCTGTTTTCCAGCCAGTTTTTTGTTTTGATTTGTTTTGAATTTTCACACTGCCTCCATCTGCCTGTGTAGAAGACTATTGAGCTTGCTCTGTCTCCAGCTGGTGGGGAGGTGAACACCGATTGAACGGCGTGTTGACTCCTCGCTGGCGAGCTTTCTTCAACGGTCTCTAGTGGCTAAAACGCACGAGCGATGAATTGGTTGACAAGGGGCTTTCAAATTCTTGCACCCCATTGGTGATAAGACGTGGAACGGGGGGCAGGGCCGTTTTGGGTTGTTGAGGCCCGCAGGTGGCGATTAAAGCCCGTTTCAACCATGGGCGTTAAATGCGTAGAGTCTGTTCAAGATCTTCCTGCCGACGACGAATGCGCTGAATTTGAGCTGGGCGCCCCGCCTCTTTGATTTGATTTTGTTTATATAAACGGGGCCGCCTAGGCTGCTATTCGCTTTAAATCAAACCAAAAACTGACCTAGGAGGCCTTCACAAATCATCCCATTCTCGCGACGACACAGAGATCTTGCGCGGGCTCTTAGGAAATTTCTCGTGCAGATTTTCGCCGTGCTTGCAGAACGACTTGGCTTTCAATTGACTAGAGCATATAGGCGTGGATGCGGGAGTGAGTAAAAGCGTTTGGATAGAGAAAAATCGATGCTGGGCGGTAGAATTAGCCGGACGGGTGAGGCTTATGGCCGATTTCAGGTGTGGCGGCCCTACAGGTCAAGCGGTTCTCGGCGCGATGCGAATACCCGGTCTGATTTTGCGGTAGTCCAGCCGGCTAAGATCGGCGTGGACGGGGCCTGGGCTTGCCGCGACCAATACTTCCGCTGCAATGGCTTGAAAATCATTGCGAAAATGCACAGAGCTCTTCAATACCAAGATCTGCTCCTCGACGGGTTCGATGTTGAGGTGGCGCAGCATGGCTTGATCGGCCAATTGCATGTTCTCACTGGCCACCATCACTCGTACTCCCTCAATTTGCAGTAGGGCACAAGGGCCCATGGCCATGTGTGCACCCAACCACATGGGGCCTGTGCCTGTGCAGTTGCCATCGCCCAAGGCGACCACTTTGAAGGTACCCTCAAAAGGGCTGTTACCGGTGAAGCCCGACCACTCGCCCAGTGATAAGTCTAGGGTCGAGCCCACGCCTGCACGGTGCGCCGCCGCTGCTGCTGGCTTGTCTATCACCAGGCCGAACACCGCACTTTGCACCTCGGCGTCGAGCAGGGCGCGCAGCATACCAACGGTGTCTCCCGCGCCACCGCCGCCGGGGTTGTCTTGCGTATCAGCGATGACCACAGGCTTGCCGCTAGCTTGATTGAGTTCAATTGCGCGGTGAGCTGCCTGTATTGGCGACAATATAGCCAAGGCAAAGTCGGCCTCGCGATTTTGCAGCTCCTTTAGGAGTGTATCTGCGGCGGATTGAACGGCGCTCTCGTCGTTGCCGCTCACCAATATGGCAGGGCCTGTCTCAAAGGTATCGGCTAGAGGGAAGCCACAGGCAAAAACAACGCTCTCTAGCGCGGGGTTGGCCGCTAGTTGCTCAAGCAGTTGGTAGACGCCTTTGGCGGGCTCTATATAAGTGCAACCTTGGGTTAGCGGGATCTGGTAGCTAAGCTTGTGCAGCACGCTGTGGGCCGGACGGGCCTGACCACGTGCAATCAAACGCAGCAGCGACGCCGCCGTGCGGGCACCACAGACGCCCATGTCGTTGTGTGGGTACTCCCTGAAACAGTCGATCACACTGGCGTGTTTGACCATCTGCTCGGTGATATTGGCGTGCAAATCGAGGCTAACTGCAATGGGTAGTTGCTCGCCCAGGTGTTCTCGCAAACGGCGCAGAATTTCACCTTCGCCGTCCTCAAAGTGCTCGCACACCATGGCGCCGTGCAGGTCTAGATACAACCCGTCGACAGGCCATTGGTTGGTTAGCATGTCGATCAATCGGCCGGTGATCACCTCAAAGGCTTCTCGGGTGACGCGGTCGCTTGGCATAGCAGAGCCCCACAGCAAGGGCACCAGTTCGTGGCCTTGCGAGCGCAAGTGTTCGATGGCGCCCTGGATGGGCAAGTGTACGACTTCGACCTCTGCCAGCATGCTTTCGCCGTGGCAGAGTGGCGGCCAATCATTGCGCAGCTCAAAGGCCGCCAAGTCGGCCTTGAGCGGGGCAAAGGTGTTGGTTTCGTGTTGAAAGCCAGCCACTGCGATACGTGCCATGGTTGTCTCCGAGCGTGAGCGCAATATGTCATCATTTACGAGTGTGCTCCATATTACGCAAGGCTGGCTTTTATGCAATAAGAGACATTGATGCAACCGTTATCTGCCCTTTATCGATGTCGGATGTGCCGACTTTACTAAGGGTTCGAATGTCCCTGGTGTAATGCAAAGCAGTCGTCTGGCGAATGCCGTTAGTGCCTCTGTGCTTTTTACCATTTCACTAGTCTTTGCTTTATCTCTTGTAAAAAGCGTCGGCCTTGGCGATACAAGTCGCTCGCTGACACGCGCACGGCACCTCGCATGTCAAAGTACTCATATTTTAATTTTCTGGGGCTGATAGCGAATTCGCGCATCAGTTCTTCCACGCCGCCGCGCAGGCTTTCGGGTCCGCAGAACCAGAACCCGGCGCTATGCCATCCCGTCTGAAGCGACGCCTCAGCCCAGCTCGGGTTTAGACGATTACCCTCGTCGGAGGCGAGAACATGCAGCTTGACGTGCTGCAGTCGCTTGCTCTGCTCGGTGAGTTCATCCAGGTACAGCGCTGTGTGTTGAGACCTGACGCAGTAGACGAGATCGACGGTGTAGGGGTGGTCGGGTGCTAGCTCTTGGAGGAAGGCCAAGAACGGAGTGATGCCAATGCCGCCCGCTACCCAGACCTGTTTTTTGGGGCCTCTTCTGTAGCTGAATCGGCCGTAGGGGCCTTCTACTCGTGCGGTGCAGGACAGCAGCGATGAGCGTTGCAGCTCTTCGGTGAAGTCTCCCAGTGCCTTGATGGCAAAGCGCAACTCGCCCCCTGCGTCGGCGCTGGCAATTGTAAAAGGGTGAGGCTCGCGCAGACCGTCGAGATCAAAAGACACAAACGCAAACTGGCCCGCGCGATGGCGAATCGGCAAGCTGATGGGTTCGAGGGTGATTTCGGTTGTGCCGGGTAGTGTGCGCACCGAGCTGACGTGGTAGCTGGGCTTGTAGCGCGTATCGCGAACAAACTTCCAGATCCAGGCGATCAGGCCCAAGGTAGAAACCGCCAGCATGCAGTTCCAAGCCAGCGAACCCAGCGCCAATGGGATATCCGAGAGAAAGGTATGCATCACCGCCACCGCAAAGACAGGCCCCATGGCGTAGTGGCTGTAGCGCCACCAGCGGTAGGGCAGTACCTGAATGGCGGACAAGGCGATGAGAATCAAGAGGGCGTAGAGTGAGACTTCGCCCAGCTCTTCCCCCAGCCCAGCGAGCATCGGAAACAGTGCTTGCCCTGCGCCACCGGGGACGAGTAACCAGTGGCCTACAATGCCAATCAACGCAGTCAACCCGAACCACCTGTGCAGGCGGTAGGATTTATCCAGGCCGCCGCTGAGCCGCTCTACAATGGGCCAGCGCACGGCCAAGATAAACGCCATCGACATGGCCGACATGGCAAAAGCCGCCATAAACGCCGGTATTTTTCGGGTCAGCGGCAGGTCTGGCAGTATCAACCAGTGAGCCAGAAAAAACAGGGCGGCAAATAGAGAGAGCGCGAATTTTGGCATCTGCTCGTTGTTCTCGTTTTGTTGTGTAGGGGCTTGTCTTAACTCGATCAATCCTTGGTTTAGGGTCGGATAGCTCCGCCAACCGGCAAACCGCTGGGTACTCTGTCGGGGATATCTCGATCAAAATTCGCATCGTCCAGCGCCCCCAGAAACGCCACGATATCCCCAGCTGCGTCATCGACGTCACCGGGAAGACCTGTTCCCAGTGGGTCTAGAGCGTTCTGGGGTACTTGTGAGTTGTGGCTCTGGCCACCGGCAAGATCTTCGTAAAAGTTGATGACATCGTTGAGTGCGGTCCGAGTGCCGCCGTGCATATAGGGCCCAGTGCGCAAAAGGTTGCGCAGGCTGGGGGTACGAAAAGAAAAGTTGCCTTCAGCACCCGTATCAACACCATTGGGGTTTTGTGCGTGGTCGGCCGCGCCCAACACGTGCAGTTTGTAGTCGCTGAGCATGGGCCCGTTGTGGCAGGCCGTGCAGTCGAAGTCGATAAAGCGTTGCAGACCGATAATTTGCCTGTCGCTCATGGCACTGCGGTCGCCTCGCATAAATTGATCGAAGGCCGAGTTGTTGGCTACCAAGCTGCGCTCGAAGCTGGCGATTGCATCCAGCATATTAGCTTCGTTGATGCCGCTGGCGTAGCTGGCGGCAAACAAGCTGTTGTATTCGGTAATACGCTCGAGCCGAGACAGCACCAGCGGGATAATCTCGTCTTCCGCAACGGCGCTGCCGCGCATTTCAATTTCAGACAATATAGGCTGTCGCGCCTGTTGTTCCAAGGAGCTGATGCGGTTGTCCCAAAACATGGGCGCCTCGGCCTGTGTCATGACACCGGACAAGCCAAGCCCGTTGTACACCGTATTGAGTATTGTCTGGGCGTTGCGCGGTGTGCGGGCTCCGCCACTGCGTTGATGACCGAGCCCTGTGGCACCCACACCCAAGGAGGCAAACGCGCCGTCGGCATAGTCTAGGTCGGGGTGGTGGCAGCTGGCGCAGGCGACATCTTGGTTGGCCGAGAGTATAGGGTCCCAGAACAAAAGTCTGCCCAGCTCCACTTTTGCGGGGTCCTGTGCTGGCGCGACAGGCAGTGCGTCAATGTGAGTGCGTACGTCGGCAATGTGCACTGAGGACGGGTCGATATTTGGCAGGTCGTCGTCACAGCCGCTCAGGAGCAGTAGACTAACGAACAAATAGGCGGAGGTTTTACTGTACATTTTCGCTCTCGATGCGTCAGTGATCGGTGTATGGATCTTCGACGAGGCGGGGAACGCACTCTATCGGCTGAATGTCTTAGGGGTGGCTGAAAGACACCCGACAAAAGCGCGTAAGACATATGTCCCATAAAGTAACTAATTGAAAAA
>JBMYWE010000137.1:0-6730 GCA_049607125.1 Granulosicoccaceae bacterium
GTAGAAGACCACCGCGCCCAGCACGACAGCAACCGCCATACCCCACAACCGATAACCCACCCAAACAAGCAGCATGGTCAGCACTGCTTGGAAAATTTTCATTAGCAGGAAAGCGACTTCGAGTTCTTTGTGGTATTGCTGACCAGTTAGGATGGCGGAGTGGTGAGAACCCCACAGGGTGATGGCGAGAATCAAACCCATTCCCACTACAAAGAAAACCGCGCCGTATAGATCTTCGGCGGGTAGATCTTTGGTGATGAAATCCATATTGAAAGCGAGCAAGGTCACCGCGAGTAGAGAAAAAACGGCTAGTCCGTTTTGTATCACTACGCCCAAAGATAATAGCTCTTTGGTCTTCTCCACTTTTTCGGGGTCGGCGTCTGGGCGTATTTCGCGCTCAATCATTGCCTGCATGGTCTGCGAGGTGCCTGGGTTGATCTTTTGAAAGTAGCCGATCAACTCTAGGATAGCCGCTCGAAAACCCATGGCTTGCGGGCCCAGCCAAGTCAGCAACAAAGGCATGGTCAACAGCCGGATAGCACCGTCGATAAACATGTGCACATAGCCAAATAGCACTCCGTCTATGAATCTCTTTATCGCGCTGCCGCGGCTCATGTTGTTTCCTCTGGTTCACTTGCTGTGGTGCCGCTCTAGCTGGCGCCCGGCTCGATTTTAGGTGTAGATCAACGTTAGCGAGCAACTGCTATGCCACGGTTTTTAGAGAAAAAATGCTACAGATGTTTGCTCGGTATGTTCTTTCCCCCACAAGGCACTAAACTCTAGACCTTGAGACAATAAATACCATCTCCGCGTGGACGCACGAGGCAGGTGGGCTGGAGCTAGAACCATGGCAAAGGCGCGGAGTTTGGGCGAAACTAGGCCCGATTGTGGCGAGTAAAGCCCACAACTATTCGGCAAAGACGGATAGAGCTCGTACCCAGCAACGCGCCACTTGATTGGTTTGTTAGCTTTAGTCCATCCGCCATATCAGACTGAATGTGTGTCGCGGATGAGCTTATTTCACTAGAGAACAATCACCATGCCCCAAGTCCTCTCGCGATCGAGTGACGCTTCGCCCTTTGCCACTTGGATGTTGGGGCTTACGACAGTGTCGATCATGCTGCTGGCTTCCATGCCCTTCGGAAATTATGCTAACTACCTGATTACAGCTGGTTTTCTTGGAGTTGTTGCTATGGCCGCCACCCTCGGTGGCCGAGATATCTGGTTTAGCAAAGAGTGGCTATTGCTGCTTGGCTGGCTTGCCTACTCCATCTTGCCCAGTTTATTGGCGGAGGATCTTGAGCGCGCCATGTTCAAGGTCCTGACGATGGTACAGATCGCCATTTTGGTGTTCGCCATCCAGCAAACCGTGGTGTGGCAGCGCAAAGTCCCTTGGTTGCTCTTGACCTTCGGCGTCTCGGTAAGCATGGCCTATTTGCTCACCTTTACTGGTTTTAACATTGGCGACGTGACGGGATCAGCTCAAAACGGTGACGATGTCGTGCGGGTCGCCAGTACCTTGGCAGACGCTAACGCATTCGGGGCGGCAACAGTGATGGGCCTAGCTCTGTGCTTTATTTGTGGTGCTTTCAGCACCGGAAAGCTACTAAAAATTCTGGCCTGGATAGTCGGCATGGTTTTGGTGGTTGCGTTGGTCAATAGTGGCTCTCGAACCGCAGTGATTGGCCTAGTGATACTACTTCTCGGTGCGTCGTGGGCCTTTAAGATCTGGCGAGGTGAGTATTTCGTCAAGCTGGTCGTTGGGCTGTTGTTCATTGGCGTGGTGGGTGGAGCCGTTTTTTATGCTGTCAAGGATATGCCGGTCGTGCAGCAGCGAATCGAAGCTCTGGTGACCGGCAATGATTCGATTGTGGTGCGAATGACCGACTTTATCGCTGTTGTAGCCTCTGGTTTAGACACCAAAGCGGAATCTTCGGGGGAGTCTATTGATGAGCGCTTGGCTCTCCTAACCGCAGGTGTAGATCTCTTGATAGAAAGTCATTTGCTCGGTGTGGGCCACGATAACTTTGCCGCCAGAGTAGGGGTTTTTGCTCACTCCAACGTGATGGAAATCAGCGTCAATACCGGAGTGATTGGCTTCCTGATGTACTACGGAATTTACTTGATGATTGCCTGGCGAGCATGGCAGCTGATGATGCAGAGCAACGGCCATGCGGTTCCCCGCACTATTTTTGTGGCGTTGATGGCGTATTCAGTTATGGATATAACGCACGTCAGTTACTACGCTAAGGCCAGTTGGTTATTTCTTGCCATGATAACGGCCTGCCTCGAGGTATTTGCGCGAGACCTCGCCAGGCATCGAGAGGGCAAGTTGATCGCCAGACAACGTCAGGCAAAAAAAGCGCAAGCGCAGGAAGTGGATGTAGAGCTTGGCGACGAGCCGGTGGTGCTTAGTCCCGTACGTTACTAATCATCTACTCAGGAACACAATCATGCATATTGCGATGGTGACGCCCTTTCCTGTGGCAAAACCAAAGGGCGGAGTCGAAGCCGCAGCTGTCAACCTAGTTAGGCAGCTGGTAGCGCTGGGTGGTCATCGCATCACGATATTGGCACCGAGCTATCGAGGCGATTCCCGCTTAGAAGAGCGAGAAGGGTTTTGTGTGCAATGGGTGCCGCAGCCGCCGCTTGGGTTTCTCAGCTATTGGAGTGTGTTCCGGCTGAGAGTGCACCACAAGCTGGCTGAGCTTGAGCCCGATATCTGTCACTTTCAAGCGATGTTGGCTCTAAGCAATAACTATTCGGGGCCATATGTCGGTACGGTGCATGGTTTGGGCGAGCAAGATATCCGCACACGCGGCGGGCGTTTTGCCGAACTACGTGCCCGCATTGTCTCCAGTGTCGAAGGCTTAGCGCGACGAAATCTAAGCGATTGTATTGTGATCAACCCCTATGTGGCCGATATGCTCGGAAACCAACTAGATAAGGTAGTTTTGCACTACATCGGCAACCCATTGGACGAAGCTTTTTTCGAGGAGATCGAGTCGGTAAGCAGGACCAACGATTTTCTTTTTGTCGCCAAAATGGATCGCAATAAAAACCTAGGTGCAGCGATAGAGGCCTTTGCTCTGGCCAAAGAAAAGCTGCCAAACGATGCCAGGCTGGTGGTGTATGGCCCAGTGGCAGACCAGAACTACCACCAGGAGTGCCTGGATTTAATTGAACAAAGCGGGCTTGCCCAATCTGTCGAATTTGCCGGCGCCCAGCCTCCGAGCAAAATTGCCGAGCACATGCGTCGGGCGCGGGCACTCTTGTTAACCTCTCACCACGAGGTGGCCCCGATGGTGATAAGCGAAGCCTTGAGCTGCGGTCTGCCCAGTATCACGTATCGCAAGTGTGGTATGCAGTACATGATCGAAGACGGTGTTACCGGTGTACTGGCTGAAGACGGCGACGTACAGGCCCTTGCCAAGGGCATGCAGTTTGTTGTCACCGCTGAAGGAATTGAAGAGCGCTGCCGTCGCGCGGGTCAAGTTTACTCTCCCAAGCAAGTGGCAGCCAAAACGCTTGCTGTTTACCAGCAGGTTGTTGGAGTCTATCAAAGCAAAACGGGCTAGAGCGAGCTGTTCGAGGTTTCTTTGCCTGCTGCGAAGGAGCTGAATTTGTTCAGCTCCGGACCTGGTTTTCGTTAAGTTGAGCGACTATTCGTTTCAAAACAGCTCACTCTCACTACGACACAGTGCTGTTTAGCGGCCGCGAATTCTAGGGTCTAGTGCGTCTCGCAGTCCATCTCCCATATAGTTGACACTCAAGACAGTCAAAGAAATTGCCAAGCCCGGCCACAAGACGCGTTCGGGGGCCAAAGTCATGAAATTGGTGCCGTCGTACAGTAGTCGTCCCCAGGTGGGGAAGTCCGAGGGGAACCCTAGACCCAGAAAACTCAAGGCACTCTCGGTGATGATGGCTGATGCAATACCTAACGTGGCAGAAACCATGATCGGACTGAGCACGTTGGGCAGTACATGGCGTCGAATGATGCGTCTATCGGGTGTGCCTATGCTACGAGCGGCCAAGACAAATTCGCGCTCTTTTAGACTCAACACGTCGCCCCTTACAATGCGTGCTGTCTGCATCCAGCTCGTAATGCCAATCACAAATACGATCAGCAAGAAAATCCCAACCTCTGGCCCAAAGGCGTTGCGCAGGGTGTCCCTGAATAACATGATAATAACCAGCAGCAGTGGCAGCAACGGCAATGCCAAGAAGAGGTCTGTGGTGCGCATCAGAAAGCCGTCTAGCTTCTTAAAATAGCCAGCCAGCACCCCCACGGCGGTGCCCACTAGCATGGACAGCAACATGGCCGTTACCCCCACCGCAAGTGATACTCGGCCGCCCGCTAGTACTTGCGCCAGCGTATCACGCCCCAATTGATCGGTGCCCATGGGGTGAGCAAAACTTGGGCCTTGATTTTTGGCGCGAATATCTAAATGGGTCGGGTCGATGGTATGGATAAACGGTCCGACTACCACGGCCAAGATGATAAAGAAAAAGATAGCCGTCCCCAGTAGCGCACCTTTGTGGCTCCGGTATTGAACCCAGACATCGCTCCAGAGTGAACGGTGTTTTTTATTGTTGTCAGTCATAGCGAATCCTGGGGTCGAGCACACCGTACAGAATATCTGCAATCAGATTGAATAAGACTATGAGCACCGCAAAGATAAATGTCAGTGTCTGCACCAGTGGTATGTCGGCGCCTTGGATGCCGATAATCAGCAGTTGTCCGAGACCATTAACCCGAAAAATTTGCTCCGTAATAATCGCACCGCTAAAGACTTGGGGAATACTCAAGGCAATGACTGTCACCACCGGAATCAAAGAATTGCGTAACACGTGAGACAGCAAAACCACGTTTTCGCTCATGCCTTTTGCCCGGGCAGTGCGAACATAGTCTTGACCGAGATTGTCTAGCATAGACGCTCGCATAAAGCGCGTCAGCTGAGCGGCGTTGTACAAGGCGAGCACCAGCACTGGCAGAAACATCTGCTTCACCTGAAAGACAAAGCTCGACCAGTCGGTGACTTGGTGATTGGTGTCGTAAATAGAGGGGAACCACTGTAGCTTGACCGAAAAAATAATGATCAGCAGAACCCCAGTGAAAAAAGTAGGTACTGAAAAACCGACCATTGAAACAAATGTACCCAGTTGGTCAAACCAAGAGTACTGCTTGTAAGCCGAAATAACACCAATGGGAATGGCAATCAAAATGCCGACGACGTAAGACATTCCGACCACCCAAAGGGTTTGCGGGATGCGTTCGGCGATTAAATCAACCACAGGGCTACGAGTCGACCAAGAGCGTACGCGCAGGCGATTTTCGCTGTCGCCAATAGAAACACCAAACCATTGTTCAATGAGGTTTAGTGGCTCATTGATAAAAAATTGTTTTAGCCATAGGCCGTAGCGAATAGGCAGAGGCTCTCCCAAACCCAGAGATATACGGATCTTTTCCCTGACCTCCGGCGGAATCGTCATGGGCAGATTGCCTGTTGGGTCATTGGGGGCAAAATCCAACAGAGCAAAAATAATAAAGCTAATGACGAGTAGCGTGGGAATCGCGATTAATGTTCGCCGCAAGGTGTAGGTAAACATGGGTCTTCCTTGTGAACTGAGAAGGCAGCAGTTGAGGGTTGGTGCGGATCCGTGTGATCCGCACCAATGGCAGGACTAGGGTCTATTTTGCCCGCGTCCAGTCAGCTGCGTTCCAGAGTTCACTGTCCCAGGCGTTGTGCTTAATACCAAGCAGTGAATTGGCGTGAGCAGATACCCGGCCGCGGTGGACCAGTGGGATAATGGCGCCTTCTTGCATCAACATGTCGTTGAGCTGCTTGGCAATCTCACCACGTTCTTCTATCGCTGAGGTTTTGGCCAGCTCTGCCAGCAGAGCGTCATAGTCCGCATTACAATAGCGGGGCATGTTTTGTCCTAGCCAGTTGTTGGCGGGGCTTGGAATTTGGGCGCAAGCCCAATTGCCCATGTAGGTTTCAGGGTCTGTGCCGTTGAAATTGTTGGTATACATCTCTACGTCGGCATAGAACTTCTGGAAGGTATCTGGGCTCGACTGATCGCCGCCGAAGAACACGGCTGCATCAATGTTGCGCAGCTCTGTCTCCACGCCGATCTCTTTCCACCACTGTTTAACTAGAGCTTGTGTGTCTTGACGAACCGCGTTGGTCGATGTCTGGTAGAGAATGCTCAAGCGTACGCCGTCTTTCTCGCGTACACCATCGCCGCCACGTGTCCAACCAGCCTCGTCGAGCATGGAGTTGGCTTTGTCTATATCCTGCATCAGGCAGCCGTCGTTGGCGGTCGAGGCATAGGCTGCTGGGGCGGGAAGGACATTACAAGTGGGCTGACCACCATTGCCGTAACCAATTTCTACTAAAGTGGCGCGATCTATCGCCATGCTCAGTGCGCTCAATACTACTTGGTCGTTCAAGAAGGGGTGCGGGCCGCCTTCAACGGTAGACCGCTTGTCGCCCAATGCCGCGTCGGGATTTGTCTTGTTGATCATTAGCCGTTCAACGGAGGTGCCATAGGCCGAGACAACTTTACCTTTGCCTGCAGATTCCATTTGGCTCAGAATAGTTGGGTCAATCTGTAGGTTCCACGCGTAGTCAAATTCGCCGGTCTCCAGCACTGAACGTGCAGCTGAGGCAGCGTCACCGCCTCCCTTGAATGTCAAACTTGCAAATGCGGGTTTGTCCGAGTC
>JBMYWE010000138.1:0-1958 GCA_049607125.1 Granulosicoccaceae bacterium
TACGGTGGTGGCCGCGCTGTTGTTTAGCCGAGCCATGCTGGTGGAAAGTTTTAAATTTAAAGTGCACAAATTTCTACTCGGCCTCCCTGTCGTGGGTAAACTTGTGCGCAGTGCAAACGCCGCTTCTTTCGCTCGTACACTAAGCATACTTGCCGCCAGCGGCGTCCCCGTCCTTGAAGCCTTGGATATTGCCAGCCAAGTCATCATCAATCGGCCTATGCGCAAAGCGGTACTCGAAGCATCTGGAAAAGTTCGCGAAGGGACTTCTCTATCGCGCGCACTCGAAAACAGCAAGCAATTTCCCCCTATGCTGCTTCATCTAATAGCCAGCGGAGAAGGATCAGGCCGCCTAGGCTACATGCTGGAAAAAGCAGCCACCCATCTAGAGCGCGAACAGGACTCTGCGGTGAGCGGAGCACTCGGAATATTGCAGCCTACTATCGTCCTTGTGATGGGGGCGGCAATTTTGGCAATTGTACTGGGAATACTACTCCCCATATTCGAGCTAAACGATATGGTAGCCTAGCCCCTCCGCTGCCAACAACTCAATGAAAACGTCTCCTTTTAGCAAAGAACGCAACCGATCTTCAAGCGCTATCGAGTCGGCTGAGTTGCATTACCAGCTATGTTGAAGCAGTAAATTCATAACACCAGCATTCGGTTTTTCAGTGTCCGTGCACACTGAATTTGAACCAGAAAACACTTTCTCCGTTCCGCTCTCCGGTTTTACTACTCTCTCGCTCTTCACACGCACAAAGAGACCAAAACAGCCGTTGACACGCTAACAAGACCAGCCTTCAGTGACTTTCTATAAAGCCGCCACACTGTGGAAGCATCCATGCAATGGCCGCTCAACAAATCACTGGGGACACACCATGAAACCAACAAAGCTCGCACTGGCTATCACCTTGACCTCCACGCTTTTCAGCACGAATTTAACCTATGCAGAGGTTGGCGTGACCGATGAATCTGTTCTTCTCGGGATGGTCAACGTGCAAACAGGACCCGCCTCCGCGCTCGGCCAAGGCATGTTAAAAGGTGCCTCGGCAGTATTCGACGATATCAATCAGGCCGGAGGCGTGCACGGCCGACAGATCGAACTACTCGTGGCAGATGATGGATACGAACCCGATATGGCGATCGACGAAACCCTCGCCATGATCGAAGACGAAGAAGTCTTCTCACTGTTTGGCTACGTAGGTACACCCACAGCCAACGCAGTGCTACCCATCGTCAAAGATACAGAGGTTCCCTTAGTAGGGCTCTTCACGGGGGCAGGATCACTTCGCAAGCCTATCACCCGTCAAGTATTTAACGTGCGCTCCAGCTACGACGACGAAGCCGAGGCGATGGTCAATCACTTCTTAGCTAACGGCGCAAAAACCGTGGGCGTGTTCTACCAAAACGACGGTTTTGGAAAAGCAGTTTTATCTGGCGCTAAAAAAGCGCTGCAGAAGCATGACATGGATGTTCATGTCACAGGTACGTTTGAGCGCAATACTGTCGCTGTTAAATCTGGTCTTGGCAAAATCATGAAGGATGCGCCTGATGCCATTGTGATGGTGGGAACCTACGCACCGTTGGCTGAGTTTGTTAAACAAGCACGCAAAGCTGGTCTTGATTCAATGATGTCCACAGTATCTTTTGTGGGCACCAAAAATCTAGCAAGTGCCATGGGCGATGCCGGTGACGGGGTGATCATCACGCAAGTTGTGCCCTCGCCGGCTGAGCACGATATCGCTGTGGTGAACGATTGCCGCAAACTGGTCGAAGCCGATGGCAGCAGCACGCTCGACTACATCAATCTTGAGGGATGCCTGTCAGCAAAGGTAATGGTGGAGGCACTGCAAAAAGCCGGGCCTGAGCTAGACCGAGATACCTTAATTGCAACTCTCGAAGGCATGGAAGATGTGGACTTGGGTGGCTTGAAACTAGGATTTTCAGCTGACAGCCATCAG
>JBMYWE010000138.1:1968-6728 GCA_049607125.1 Granulosicoccaceae bacterium
GTTCGGGGTGGTCAGGCTATTGAAATTCCTAAATTCGCGGCCGTAAAGCGCTCAGAATAGCGCTAAATGCAGCTTGTATATTGGATAAGTGTTTTCAAGGATGATACCTGAATGAGAATTTCCCATAGATTGATCATTCAATCCATTGCAGCAGGGGTGGCCCTACTCGGCGTAGGCACCCTCGGTCTAATGGGTGTGCGCCACATTCAGCAAGAGCTGTATGTGATGACAGCCGATATTCTTCCGCTGAAAAACAAGCTGCTGCAGATCGAGCAAAGCAAAGAGCAATCACTGAGCTCTTTGCTGGCTCTAAGTCACTCAAAGAGCGCCAGCGAAGCCGAGCTGATCGGAAATGAGGTGGAGCAAAATCTCAGTGCACTGCAAGGCATGGTCGATTCGGTGGGGAATCAAAGCCGCGTAGGTGACATCGACATCTCTGCTTTCTATCAAACTCGTGACAATATCCTTAATAAAATCGAAGCAAACTTTCGAGGAATTGACACCTACCAAAAAGCCTCCGAACGCGCTCAGTCAGCCTTGCAGACGGTCAGCAACACAGTTAACGAGGTCAACAAGGGTGTTCAGTCAATTAACGATACAGCGAATCTTGAGGCGCAAAAAGCTCGTGAATCAGTAAACGAACTACTGGCGGAGCAACAGGAGGCCAACAAATTGGCGAGACTCCTAGGTCGAGCAAATGTGTTGTTGTTCTCAACGGATGCGGTTCAAAGCAAATACAAAATTGGCCCTGCAAAAGAAAAATTTACCGCTTTATCCGATGAAATAGACAGTGCCGCAAAAGACACCACAGGCTACGACAAGCTGTTGCCCACTATTGAACAGCTGCTTGTTATTCAGTCTTCCATTGGCCATGAGACAAATGGACTGTTCCAGCTCAAATTGAATGTTTTGCAAAAAGAGCCAAAAGCCAAAAAAGCCTACAAAGCGAAGTTTCGTGAGCTCACAGGCACGATCGACGACGCTGAGCAGGCCATCGCGTCCCTGATCGATGACTTGGATTTTGAAATAATTCTCGCCAACGAAGATATGGGAGCCGCTCTCACCTTTAGTAGTGACCCGAGCAGCATTACTGCTATCAATCAGGCTTTGATTGTCACCACACGCGATATGCGCATAGGACTACAAAAACTGCTGGCCAGCAGCAACTCCAACACCCTGGCGACAGAATACAGAGAAGCCCTGCAAGGCATGGAATCCCTGCGTTTACACGCTGCCAATCTGACGGCCGAACTCAAAAAACTCGAGTTAACCTCACTGTCCAAGCAGGCTGAGACTGTCAGCCAATTAGTCGCGCAAGTCGAAAATGCGGTAAAACAGGTGAATTCGGGCAAGGCTGCACTATTTGAAGGAGAGCTCGCGCTAAAACAAAGCATCAGCCATTTACAACAAGTATCCCAGACGCAGCGCGAAGCCGGACAAGAACTCATCGAATCTATCAACGGCAAGCTAAGTACTGTCATAGACTCGGTAGACCAACAAGTCAGTCAGTCGACTTCTTTAATTGTCACCATTTCACTGGTGGCCGTGATTTTCTCCGCCATCTTCAGCTACATCACCATTAAGGCTATTATCAGCCGCCTGCAACGTGCACTGCACGTAGCCGAGACAGTTTCATCGGGTGATTTGAGCCCCGTCGAGCAAAGCGAGCACAAAGATGAAATTTCCAACGTACTCGATGCTTTGGCGCGCATGGTGTCTATGCTCGATAATTCAGTTCGTCAGATTCGAAGCGCGACCGCATCCGTCAACCAGGGCGCAGAGGAAATAAGCAATGGCAGCACCGCACTCAACGAGCGCAATGGTCAGCAAGCCCATCACCTCAACGACACAGCGAACTCCACGCGAAAGATAAACGAGCTTGTTCAGAACGGCGCGGGATCGGTGCAACAAGTCAGCCAGCTCTCCCTCACCGCAGCAGACGCCGCCAGCCGAGGCCGAGAGGTCGTGCGCGATGCCATGAACAGCATGGCCAACATTGAAAACGGCGCCAAAGAGATCAGCAACATTATAGCGGTGATCGACTCCATCGCTTTCCAGACCAATATACTCGCGCTCAACGCGGCAGTAGAAGCC
The DNA here is from genome assembly GCA_049607125.1 of Granulosicoccaceae bacterium. GTDB lineage: Bacteria > Pseudomonadota > Gammaproteobacteria > CALCKW01 > CALCKW01 > CALCKW01. The sequence goes on from JBMYWE010000138.1 coordinate 4,063, forward strand.
AGTCGAGCCGGCGAGGCAGGCCGAGGATTTGCCGTGGTCGCCAGTGAGGTTCGAGAGCTGGCGAGTAAAAGCAAGGAGTCCGCTAATCAAATCAAAGAGATCATCGACAACAACGTCGCCGAAGTAGAAGCAGGCTCAGCTTTGGTCAATCACGCGGGTCAGCATATCGAAGATGTGGTTTCGAAAGTAGGAGAAGTTAAAGCCTTGATAGAAGACATTGCGGTCTCCTCGAAACAACAAGCCGAATCGATATCGCATATCGACGCGTCAGTGGATGAGATCGAGAGTATGACGCAGAAAAATGCCAGCCTGTCAGAGCACACCTCTGGTGCCGCTTCCAACCTCTTACAGCAAGCTCGGACGCTGGACCAGGCGGTCAGCGTATTTAAACTATAAAGACCCGCCTGTCAGTCCGTCGCGATAGCTTTGCAGCTGAGCTAGATTTGCATCGTCCAGAGCAGGCCATTCGAGAGGCATCTGCTCGAGCTGGGCGAGGATAATCTTTGCCACTTCTAGACGCATTCGCGGCTTGTCGTCGGCGGGCACGACATACCAGGGTGCCCACGGCTTCGAAGTACTTTGTAGGGCTTGTGTATAAGCCTGCTGATACTGCTGCCAGAGCTGGCGCTCCTTGATATCGCCGGGGTTGAATTTCCAGTTTTTGTGCGGCTCATCGATGCGCGAGATGAAACGCGCCGCTTGCTCCTCTTTAGACACATTGAGAAAGAACTTAAGCACGCGAGTGCCATTGCGCGCTAAATGCAACTCGTGGTCAGCAATTGACTGCAATCGCTCCTGCCAAAACACGTCTCCCTCGCTGCGACCCGGTGGCAATCGCTGGTGCTCGAGTATATCTTCGTGCACTCGCACCACTAGCACCTCTTCGTAATAGCTGCGATTAAACACACCGATGCGCCCTCTCTCTGGCAAGGCTTTGGCTGTCCGCCACAAAAAATCGTGGTCAATTTCGTGTTCACTGGGCTTTTTAAAGGAGTGCACCTGAAAGCCTGCAGGGTTTACACCACTGAACACAGCGCGAATCGTACTGTCTTTGCCCGCGGCGTCCATCGCCTGAAAAACACACAATAAAGCGCTGCGATCGTCTGCATACAGCTTGCGCTGAAGCTTGGCGATCTTTTTCACTACTCGCCGCAACTCGCTCTTTAGAGCCGAGGAATCCTTAGATTCATTCGGTACACGCGTGGGATAGCTCGACAACTTCAGGGGGCTATCAAAAGGCGCTAACCACTTGCTGCTACACGGCTGGACCACAACAGTATCCTCGTATTCTATTGATAACTGGAGAGAGCAAACTGCACACCGGCAGAACGTAAGAAGCTTCGCAGTTCAGCGATGGGCACCGCCAGAGAGAAGTCAGGAAGGCGCTGCTGTTGACCCTCTGTCTCGAGGGCGCCGTACCCGCTGAGGGTTCCACCCAAATAGACCAGCCCGTCTTCACAGGCGAGTAGCGCCCCACCCGATTGACCCTGTTCTACGAAGGCTGTTACACGCAGCGCATCACGCCAGGGCCCGACCACTTGTCCAAAAGAGAACTGCCGGGTGCCTCCGCGCGGGTGACCAGCCACCCAAATAGACTCTCCAGGACTGAGATCACGGGCCATCAGTTCCAAGATGGGGAGATCAGCCGTATTGACAGCCAGAAGAGCCAAGTCGCGCTGAATATCATACGACACGGCATGGGCAGGTACTTGTTGCCTAGCCACTGTGGCTTGGAGCTGTCCACCGCTGCGCACGGCATGCGCCGCGGTCAGCACTCGATTAGGCGCCACAACCACCCCAGAGCCCACCGTGCCGTCTTCGGCGGAGACAACCAAGACAGTATCTCGTACCGCCAACGGCACTTCGTTACTACAACTGGCGTTGATCGTGCCAGCGAAACCCACACAGACCAAACAAAGCGCTACCCAAACGAGTCGCAAACACTTTCCCCTAAAAATTTTTTGTTTTCACAGTTTAGCTGAGCGATTGCAATGACAGTCTCATGGATAGCCCAATCGCCTAAGCAAAACCCACCTGTCTGATACAAACACCGCAAATTTGCGGCCAACTCGCAGCTTAACTTTGCGACACCCGGGCGACAAGCGGTTACAGGTTGTTATCACTCAGGGCCAGCGCAGATTCAACTGTTCAGCTGCTGCTACCGAATAGGGCTTCTCTGTGTATTTTCGATCACATTTTGAGGTCTTTTCTAGGGTACTTGTATTACCGATGCCGCCCGCCGTCACTATCACAGGGCAAAGACCTGCAACATAGCGTCGAGTTCAAAAAAAGGAAAGACAAATGAAAAAACAACAGGGATTTACACTGGTTGAGATCGCGCTGGTGCTGGTGGTTATAGGCTTGATTTTGGGTGGACTGCTCAAAGGGCAAGCACTGATTGATAACGCCAGAGCCCGTTCAATGGCGACCCAGATAGATAATGTATCCGCTGCGTGGTACGGTTTCGTCGACCGCTATCGAGCCCTTCCGGGGGATTTTCAAGCGGCCGATACGCGTATCTCAACCGACATGAACTCAGGTGACGGCGATGGGCGTATCAATACACCTGAGGAGGTTGCACAAGTCTGGCAGCACCTCTCTGCCGCCGGATTTGTCGCCGGTAACTTCGACGGTGACAGCTCCGGCGTCGGCCTCGACGACGCAAC
>JBMYWE010000139.1:0-6718 GCA_049607125.1 Granulosicoccaceae bacterium
AACCCGAAAGCTGAGGTCTTGGCTGTCCGCCGACACGATGGTACCGGCCAGGACTCGTGAGCCGGCTTTGCCACCAGAGTTCACTTCAAGCACTTTAACGGGTCGCAATGGCCGCTCTGTCTCTGCCGTTTCGGTGTCGCCCCCACAGCCGGTGAGGGTGGCGGCGATAACCGCCAGTAAACATGCACGATTCATGGGTTTTCTCCGCTGGCAATAAGTTGTTGCTGGAACTCGGTTATCCAGCGCCGTTGCTCGACTCCGGGCATTAGCATGGGCATCTCGCCACTCAAAGATTGGTAGTCCACCAGGGCGGCGAGGTAGTTATAGCGTGCAACCCGTGTGTTGGCTTGCGCATCCAACTGGGTGTTTTGGGCGTCGAGCAAATCGGTGACACTCGAAGAACCGAGCTGATAGGCCCGGCGTGTGATTTCTAAACTGCGCGTGGCCGATGCTTCGGCAGTCTCGTTGTGTGCGATCACTTGACGATTGGCCACCAGCGCATTGACGGCATCGATTACATTTGCCCGCAACTGCGCCGATTGCGCCTGCAGCTGATACTGCGCCTGATCACGCTGACCCGACACTTGGTCAATACTGGCGCGCCGAGCCCCTCCCAACCACAGCGGCAAGTTCACTTGTAGACCAAGCTGCCAATCGTTGTCGCCGTCCAAATCCTCGCCGGAGGCGAGTTCACTCGTGTCCAGATACTTAGAGGCCTGCCCCACCAACGAAAGCTCCGGAGTATAGTACGCGCGCTTCAAAGCTTTGAGGTTAACCTCCGCTTGCCCAACAGTTGCTACAGAGGACGCTAGTTCAGGTGAATTCAACAGGGCGCGTTGCACGCTGTACTCGCGCAGTTGATCTATCTTGGCCACGCTGTCCAACCAGGGCGCAAGCGACTCGTTGAGCAAGTCAAAAGGCGGCAGTGTCGACTCGGGCTCGCCCAACGCAAGTGGCAGTGGGTAACGCAGGTCTATCGCACTCAATAGAGCAGCTTGCGCACTGATGTTATCGGTGTAGGCTTCGATCAGTGAGGATTTTCCGGTGGCGATGATCGACTCCCAACGATACAGATCGGCGCCAGTACCGCTGCCGCTGTCACGACGTTTTCTAGCCAGCTTGTAGTTTTCTTCATTGAGAGTCAGCGCGCGCTCCTGCCGCTCCATCTGCGCCTGTGTTGACAGTGCACGGAAATACGCTGCAGCCGTGTTGGCGAGCGTTTGCAGTCGCTGATTGTCCAAACTCTTGAAACTGCCGTTCAGCCCAATTTGAGCGCTGTTCACCGAGGCGTTGACCGCAGCGGAGTAAATCACTTGATTTAGCGACAACGTGGCTTGGCTGCTGTCGGTAGGTAATTGCTCCCCGAGTCGTGTGTAAGCCAAGTTTGCTGAGATTTGGGGCTTGCGTTCGGCTCTAGCGGAGGCGAGCGCCGCTTTGTCGATCGCCAGCTGCGAGCGCTGGCTTGCCAGCGTAAAGCTGCGCTTATCGGCAATTGCCAAAGCCTCCATAAAGCCCAATTGCTGACGCTCTTCTTGGTCGCGCACAATACGCGAGCTGAGCAGCTCATCGACGGTAAAGTCCACCCCTATCGCCCGAGCAGTATTGAGGTTGATAGTGGTCACAGGTCGCTGTTGCAACCAAACGGCACTGCGTCCACTGCCCTCGCCCGCGATCCTCGATTGAAGATCGAGAGCAACACGCCGAGCCAGCGTGCGCATATCTTGACTTTGCGTGTCCGAGACCAAGGCACCCTCGCTGACATAACGCTCCCCCAACACCACATAGCTGGGGATTCGCTTATGGCGCAACAGAGAAAACAGCTCGCGACGCTCTTTTTCACTGGCTATCAAGGGCGGCAAAAGCACCGCATCTGCGGCAGGAATCTGTGCCTCTAAGGGACTTGTCATATCCAGAGAGACAAACTGCAACTCCACACCCGCTTCGCGTCCGCTGCGTCGTAAAACAGCCCCCATGTTTTTGAAACCCACCGGCGTACTATTGGTCAAAACAGCGACCGAATCGGCCTGAAACAGTTCGCGCAGACGCGCAAACACGTCGCGCACCTCATTGCGACTACTGTACCAAGTTAAATTTCGTACCCGCTCCCTTGGCGCTGCGCCGAGCAGCTCTGGGTCGAGCAAATACAGCAAAAAAGTAGGCTTGGGGAATTTGGACTCGTGATACCAAGCACCACTGACACCAAATGCCAGCGAGACCAAAATGTCTATACTCGGATCTTTTTGCAAGCTTTGAAACACGCCTTGCACGGACTGCCCAGCGGCAATTTCCACCTTGCTGGAGAGCACCGAGGTGCTCGCGGGTAACAAGGGTTTTAGTTCCTCCAGAATCCGTTCTCCCATGCGCTCGGCGAAACTATCGTTAGTCTCTTGCACAAAGGTGATCCGGACCGACGCCGCCAATGTGGAGGGCGAATAAGCGAGCAACAAAGTAAAGAAGGCTAAAGCAGAATAGAGTAATAAAATACTACGCTTAAATAGCATGGGCTCACCTTTGAGAAGAGAGAATGCAAAGATCTTTTACCGATCTGTGTTTTTTGCGCATTATGCCTGTATCAAATAATATGCGCCAGTGAGAGCATGAAAGAAAAAGCTATTCAACAAAGTTTTTTCAATACGCAGATTAACCTACTCTGAAGAAGACGCTGTATATCGCGTACAGGCTCCAGTTGACATAGCCAGACCATGATATGCCTTGTATTTCCATCGCAAGGTCAGTGACGAGAGAATCTAGCCAGTATCTGCACGACTCCTTTGCCTCAATAACACAGGGTTTGACCGAGTCACTAAAACCGACCTTGTTGGCGCACCAAGTCAGTGGAATTCGCAAGATAAATAGACCCATTCACTCGTGCTCTAGTGCCCGGCGAATAATGTACAAGCGCGCCTTTCTTCTGATAGTCTACCGACCCTATCAAGTTCACTGCCACTTACATGTCACACGCCGACCGCCCTGACCCCGATTCTCTAGTACTCGATAACGGCCAAGCTGCAGCGACAGCTGAGCAGGTACTCGCCGCACTTGAATCACTGGGTATCGAGCACACAACTACGGTTCATCGCGCGCTCTACACCGTCGAAGACGCAAAAGCTGTGCGCTACGAGCAACCCGGAGCACACACCAAAAACCTTTTTCTGCGTAACAAAAAGGGCCGTATGTTTTTACTGGTGATAGAACAGGACCGCACAGTAGATTTGCGTGCCCTGCGCGAACAATTGGCCCTGCCCGGCGGCCAGCTGGCTTTTGCCAGTACAGAACGCATGGAGCGGTATTTGGGCGTTGTACCAGGATCAGTGACTCCTCTGGCAGTTTTCAACGACCACGCTGGCAAAGTTCAAGTCATCATAGAGAGCGCGTTGCTAGAATCGGATTGGATTTATGTCCACCCCTGTCGCAACACGCACACCACCCGTATTCGCACCAAGGCTTTAGTCGAGTGTTTGCAAGCGTGGAATCACGAACCCATTATGTTGCCGTTCTAGCCGCACTAATTCGTCGGCCAATAAAGGCCTAGCCCAACAAAATATATCAGGGCTCACAAGCGGAGCTGCTGCGCTCGTCCTGCGCTTTCTCAAACTACAATACAAGCCCAGCGGCAGTTTTATTGTCTCTTTGTGGCTCGCTCGAACACTGCGCGCCGTTAGGAGCTTCGGCACCTGAGCCAAAGCTAAGTAGATGTGAGATCCGAGGGGTCGCTGCAGGTTGATGGCACCTTGAATATCTTCAGAGCACCCTCATGAGGTTCGTATTGGAGGTCAGCGGATAAATTGTCGCTTGATTTGACGTAGTTTGTTGGCACCGGAGGCCAGCGAGCTGATCACCCGTACTTGGTTTTTTCGCAACATAGCCAGCCTTCGATTGCTCTGTGTGCCAAGGGTGAGTTCAAGCGCAGCCAACTCCTCGCCAACGGATTTAAAGAGAGTCGCAGGAGCAAAGTTTTCCTCCCAAGCCTTGCGAGCCGCTTCCCCTCTATCCCTCGCTTCATCGGCGTGACTGCGAAGCAAATCTCCCAGTTTCGGTAAGTCTCGCTCTGGCAGACGCAAAGCGAAGCTCCAATCGGTGTGCGCAGGCGCTACCCAGTGATCGGTGATAATAACCGGCGCGCGCCCGGCTTCCATGGTCTCGTAGAGTCGATAAGAGGCGACCCCCAAACCTCTTGGACAAAGCACAAAATTGCTCAAGCGCATGGTTCGCGCAAACACCTGCCCCTGCGCCTGCCGTTCCTCCTCAGTGCAGTCCCAGACGTTAAAGCCCGACGTATCAACCACCTTTCCTTCCAATTGGCTGGCAATTTTTATCATCCGACGTCGCATAGCGATACAACCCGTACCGACATAAGAAAACAAGTAGGGTCGTCCTTCGTCATCCGGGTCCGCGTAAATCGTGCGGACCAATTGATTGGGCGTAGACGTGTACTGAAAAGCTCTTTGCCGACTGGCATCGAAGGACCACTTTGGCATGGCACAGTACAAGCCAGGCAAAACCGCCCAAGGGTGATCCACCTCGTTATATATTCTACATTTATGAGGAAATTTCGCGACCAATGGATGCTTTGAAACAGTGCTATACAGGTAATCATCGAATTGGGCGTCTTCAACGAAGAGAATGAGATCGGCGCTTTCAGGGTTGTCACAGATACCGTGCGCACCAGAGGTGTCCAAGGACGCGGCCTCGCGCAGCTGATCTAGCGCGTTATGAACATTGTAGGCGGAGACGAGAAACAGCTTCATGGATGCAAAAAACGTCAAAAACTAAGCCAAGTTTATCAAAATGCCCTCTCATCAACCATAGACTCCTCCCAGCTTACAGGGGAGCGCCTTTTCACCGTTCGCTACGATTAAGCGCGAGAAAAATGCTGCTCGTTGTTAGATTTACGGCATTTGTGTCGCAAGAACGGAGTTGCCCGCGCCGCAATTGTGGATACTTGGGTTATCGACAACGCTCAGGAGCCTGAAATGTCCACAGATTCCGGGATCGATCTCAAGCGCTATCCTATTGATGAGCTCGCGGGTAAAGCATATGAAGCTCTAGTAGCAAAGGTTCGCGATCAATTGCAACAAGACGGATGTGCGGTTCTCTCCGGGTTCGCCACCGAGTCCTGCGTTGTGGCTCTTCGGGAAGAGGCAGACCGTCAAAGCCAACATGCCTATACGTCGACGCAACGCACCAATGCATACTTTGGCAAGGACGATCCCTCACTCCCGAGTGACCACCCCATTCGGCGGTTTTTTGATCGCTCAAATGGCTTTATCCCAGCGGATAAGTTCAGCAAGCAAGGAACACTCAGAAAAATCCATGATCACCCGAATTTTGATCGTTTCGTACGAGATTGCCTAGAGGCGAAAAACTTCTACCGATACGCTGATCCCCTGGCAGATGTCATTGTCAATCAAGCCGAGGCTGGCAACGGTTTTCCCTGGCACTTCGACACCAATAATTACACGGTAACTCTGGCCATTCAAAACGCCGAATCGGGTGGTGAATTTGAATACGCACCAAACATTCGACGCGATGGCGAAAATTTTGAGGAAGTACAGGCCGTGTTGGAAGAGCGTTCAATCAAGGTTAAAAGACTCACATTAGAGCCGGGGGATTTACAGCTTTTCAAGGGCCGTTACTCGCTGCACCGGGTCGCCCCGCTACACGGCCAACGAAAACGATACGTCGCTATTTTTTCATACGTGGAGCAACCGGATATGGTGGGTTCTCCAGAACGCACACGCCAACTCTACGGACGGGTGTTGCCCATCCACCTAGAACGCGCTGGTTTGCGAGCAGACGCTTACATCGATTGAGCAAATGTGGCGTCAAGCGTGAACTGACTGTCACAAGACGGAAAATGACAGGTCAAAACCGAGTGAGCGGTGAAATATTACACACCACACGCACTAAACAAGAATTTGGCCACCGACGCTCTACGGCTTGCATAGTTTTCGTCTTAAGGCAGGACCCCGCGTGCACTCAAGTCCGCAATAGTCCGCCAGCATTGACTGCTTTAGCTGGTTTCACCACCAAAAATATTTTCTTATTTTTGATACATTTGCACCACCTGCTGCTGACCTTGTCTGTTGCTCTACTCGTGCAGCAAACCGGACATGGCGCCCACTTTGCAATCACAGTCGGCGTCTTTTACCTTGGCATCACACAACTCGATCTGGTCTTCGGTGAAAGACAGCAAAAGTCCCTTGGAAGGCACACCACTCAAGTAAAGATCTTTCTACGATCGGCTCCTGATGCCCACTGTACCCTTGTACATGCTAAGGGCTTTCGCGTAACGCCAATGAGATAGGTACTGTGAATATAACAGCTATAAAGTAGCGCTGAAGGAGTGGATTTGGGCGCCATGTTTGCCAGCACCTCTTGCAAAGCGCACGAGCTGGGCCACCGCCATAGCGCGCCGATGCAGCGACTGATCGCTCGCACAGCTGTCTCCCTGTTTAGCTACGGTCATTTCCAAAATCGAACATAACCGCGGTCACCATCAACCCGTAGCCACCCCGGAAAATGCCTCCTTGCCCGCATCGGCGAGAACCGCCATCAGTTTTTGGCGTGCGAAATCCCCAAAACCTACGAGCACATCTTTGATCTTGAGTTCACTCGACTGCAGCGCTCCAGGCTAGCCTTTTGGCCTCTCAACAACCACATCCTTCAAACCTACGATAACACCTTGCTGATCTATACTGCCCTCGTGTTGTGGTTG
>JBMYWE010000140.1:0-6713 GCA_049607125.1 Granulosicoccaceae bacterium
GTTGCAGGCGGGAGTTTCGGTCGATCGCGCATTGGTCGTCACGAAAGAGGGGCACAGTGACGCTCGCTTGGACGCGAACAGTCGTGTTGAGCAGATCGAGGCGTCGCATCCTGTGCCTGACAACCGCAGTTTGAAATCGGGTGAAGCCTTACAGCACTTTGTCGATGGCTGTGGCGCAGAGGAGCAATTGCTGCTGCTGGTCTCAGGTGGTGCGTCGTCGTTGGCCGAGCGTTTGGTGGACGGTGAGTCACTACAGTCACTACAAGCCAAAACTCAGTCTCTGCTGGCTGCCGGGGCAGATATTGCCCAGGTAAACGCCGCGCGCAAACGACTATCCCTGATCAAAGCAGGGGGGCTGTGCGCGAACTGCAAAGCGTCGGTACGTAGTTGGATGTTGTCCGATGTAGAAGGCGATGACCCAAGTGTAATCGGCTCGGGCATTGGTCAATTGGTCGACCGTAGTCGTCAGTGTATTGTCGCCAGTAATGCTATCGCTAGGCGAGCGACAGAGCAGACGTTTGTCGATTCTGGGTGGTCCGTGGTAGTCAATCAGGAAAGCCTGTACGGTGACGTAGAGGCAGTCGCTGAGCGAGTGGCCGAGCAGCTGCTGCAAGGTGGGCCCGGGGCCTACGTGTTTGGTGGTGAACCCACGGTGGTGTTGCCGGAGCACCCCGGTGAGGGCGGACGCAATCAGGCCCTGGCGCTGGAGCTGGCGCTGCGTCTAGGTGACAGCGGTATTGTGGGTCTGGTGGCGGGCACCGATGGCACCGATGGACCAACTCTCGCTGCGGGCGGGTGGTTTGGGCGGCAGCACCCCGATGCAGCAAAGGTGAAAGCTGCGCTGCGAGCGGCAGACTCGGGTCGTTACTTGCGCTCGACTGGGCAAGATTTTGTCACCGGTCCCACCGGCACCAATGTGATGGATTTGCTCGTGGCGGTAAAGCGTCACTAAACTTGCATGGGGTAGAGCAGACATCCGATGAACTGCTCCCATGCCCTTTGTACCTTTGATAAAAAAGCTCTATTTGCCGTTGTTTTGGGGAGCATTGGCTGCACCGTGGTTTTGGATCGTTTGGCTATGGCTAAGCGGAGACTCCACGGTACACTACTTGTTGCACCCCAGTGGTAAGTACAGCACAAGGCTATTCATTGTGGCCTTGGCGGCTACTCCGCTGCGTATGCTTTTCCCACGCTCAAGCTGGACCCGTTGGCTAGTTCAGAGCAGACGACACATAGGCGTTGCCGCTTTGGCTTACGCGCTGTTGCACACGGTTCTGTATTTAATCGATGAAGGGGTGCTCTGGGACATAGTTGCCGGGGTGAGTAAACCCAGTTATCTGTTTGGTTGGCTGGCTCTGGCCATTTTGCTGGCACTGGGTGTCACTAGCAACGACACTTCAGTCAAGAGCTTGGGCAAACGCTGGAAGCCATTGCAGCGCTGGGTTTATGTCGGCGCAGTTCTCACGTTTCTGCACTGGGTGCTGTTGGATTTCAATGTTCTTATGGGGGTCCTTCACTTTGCTCCTCTAGTGCTGCTTCAGGCCTATCGTCTATGGCGTAGCGGTCAACAGCGTTGAAAAGCTCCACCTACTCAAAAATTCTTTTACGACGTCTTCCAGTATTAACTCGTTAGTCCATCGTTAGTTTATAGCTAAAGTCCCGTAGATGTAATATCGGGCTGACTTTCTCTTCCCAGATTTAATAGCCACTTTAGTTAAGATGTTGCTGTCTTCAAAAAAAGGAAGTGGTGAGATGAATAAGAGACTTTGCCGTTGGTTTGCTGTGTCTGTTTTTCTAATCGCGCTATGCAGCAAAAGTGGAATGTCTGGTCAGCGAGAAATCGAGGAGTTTGGATACTCCCGTAATTCAATCAGCTCTGACATACCGGTTTTCTTAATAAGGTATGTGGCTCAAAATGCGCCCGTGTCGGCTGGTTACACCAATCAGTTCAAGCCGCACGAATCCCGAGAAAATTTCTCTAAATATATGTTTAGTTCGGATTCTAATATCGACTCTATCAATAATTTTTTTCAAGAAATTTCGTCGGGAAAGGTAGCAATTGTTCCCGCGGCAAGGGGGGTCAGTGATGAGGTGTACTTTGTTGAGCATGCAGCTCGCAGTGGCTTGTCAGATCGTGAATGGGAGAGCCAGGTACGAGAAGATCTGGTTATCGCAGCGGACAATGAAATCAATTACTCGAACTTTGATAGAAATAACGATGCAGTGATTGATTCCAGCGAATTGGCTATTGTAATAGTGGGAGCCAGTGCTGGAATGAGCGGTACTGTTCGGCCTTTAAAAACTGTTTGTCGAGGGCAGAACAGGGGGTTGCGTTTAGATGGCGTAAGGCTTTGTATAAAACCTGCAGCCTTCGGCTCCGCTAACTTCGCCGTTAAATCGGGAAATAGCACTCTGCCCAACAATCGCGGGCTGGCAGTTGTTGCCCATGAAATAATCCATACTATTCAGTCCAACTATCTTGATAGAGTGGGAACTGGCTTAGCGGATCTCTATGGAAGAAACCGAAACCTGAATAAGCTCAGTTTAATGGGGGCAATTTCTGATCTGATTCATCTGGACCCTGTTCACGCCATGCGATTTGGTTGGCTCAAGCCTGATCTCAAATCGATCAATACCGCGAATTATGGTTGTCAAGCTTTGTCCAAATCTCCTAGTGTCTATGAAAACACATCGCCTGCCTTGGTGCTCTACGAAAACAATAAAGCGACGTCTGAATTCGTCGTGGTGGAATCTAGAAACAGCTCTCCAACGAACAATATTTCCTTTGATAGACTACCTGCAGCTTTGGGTACCCAGGGGTTGGCAGTTTGGCTCACAGGGTTGCAATCCGATGGAAAAGTAAGATCTCTTGGTTCGAACCGAGCCTTTGTTAGCACCCAGAGCCCGCCGAACAACCAATTAGATACAAATAGCTCGCTGTGGGGCTCGCATCACAGTCCTTTTAGTATTTTGTGGAAGAATGGACTTGATCTCGGTTATGAGTTTTATACTAAAGAAACACAAATTGGTCGTCACTTGCTGTATTGGCAAAAAAAGTTTTCCTCTAAACCCTTATTTGAAAGCCCGTCGATTCGTCATTGTTATGAAGAAGTGACAGGTGAATCATTGGCGACATTTCCCGAAGGAGATAAAGCCCGCGTCTATACAGTTAATCGTTCAAATGAAGTGGAATGGTACAAGCATGCGGGTCGTTCCAATGGTTTGAGACGGTGGGCAAATTCGGGAGAGGCAAAAGTTGTCTCGGCGAAGGGCAGCGTTGATTTGGGTCAATTTTCCTCGATCTTGCGAGCTGAAAATGGCGTGGTATATGGGGTCGACGCTGGACCGGTTGGCCACTTGCACTGGTTTTCGCACGAGGATTGGAAAGAAGCCGAAAGAGAAATGTGGCCCAGTAAAACTCGAGTGGTTTCAAGGTCTAGTGGCTTAGGCTGGCGATCGTATGAGAAGGTGTTCTATGGAGATAATGGGGTGCTTTATGCCGTTACTCCTGAGGGGAGATTAGCGTGGTACAAGCACCTGGGGTGGAAAGATGGGTCACGAGATTGGGCCAACTCAGGCAACGAACTTATTGTCTCTGTTGGCTCGCAGCCTGATTGGCGCAAGTACCGGCATGTATTCAGTGCAGGAGACGGTGTGATCTACGCCGTCACAGGTGGGTCGACCGGAGACTTGCATTGGTACAAGCACGAGGGTTGGCAAGACGGTATCAACAGCTGGGCAAACGGTGGTAGGCCAAGTGTTATATCGACTTCACAGGGCCTGGGCTGGGGCAGTTACAAATATCTAGAAAGTGGCGGGAAAGGGGTGCTCTACGCTGTCAAATCCAATGGAGCTCTAGTTTGGTACAACCACCTTGGATATCAAGATGGCTCCATTCACTGGGCTAATAGAGGGAGTGAGAAGGTGATATCTAGTGCAAACTCAGATTGGGACGATCGCAAGGCTTTCTTCGTCATGCGAGAGTGATTGCTCCCACTCTTGTTAGCTATGTTGGTTTACGACGTCTGCGGCGTCCACGCTTGTCGCCGCCACCCAAATCTATCTCCTTGGCAGGAGGCAGAGCAACTGCTTTTGACAGCTCGGGGAAGGGGTCTACTTTGTTGGGAAAGGCCATAGCGTCTACAAACAACTCCTGGAATTTTGGTTCCAGCGCTGTTTCTATTTTTTCGATCTCGCGCACTGTCTCTTCTATGAGCGTGCGTGATTTTTTATCTAGCAAGGCAATACGCGCACCTGAACCCGCAGCGTTGCCCGCCGAGGATACTTGTGAAAGCTCGCAGTCGGGGATCAGCCCGAGTACCATCGCGTATTTGACATCTATATGTGAGCCAAAGGCGCCAGCGAGACGAATGCGGTCAACGGTTTCTATTTGCATGTAGTCCATCAACAGTTTGATACCCGCGTAGAGAGCAGCCTTGGCCAGTTGGATCTGACGCACGTCGTTTTGGGTGATGGCGATTCGCACTTCGCCATCGTGCAATAAATAGCTGTAAGTACGGCCATCTTCAAACACCCGTGGGTTGGTGGCGGCCATGGCGGGGTCGATTACACCGTCTTGGTTGATCACGCCACTCAAATACATCTCCGCCACCACCTCAATAATACCTGAACCACAAATACCAGTAACATCGGGTGCGTGCTCTATAAACGCCGGCTCGTCAGACCAATGCTCAAAACCGATGATGCTGAATTTGGGCTCAAGGGTGGTTGCGTCTATGCGCACGCGTTCGATGGCACCAGGGGCTGCGCGTTGACCTCCGCTGATTTGCGCGCCTTCGAAGGCTGGGCCCGTGGGACTTGAGCAGGCGAGCATTCGGTCGTTGTTGCCGAGTACGATTTCGGCGTTGGTGCCCACGTCTACCAGCAGACTAACCTCTTCAAAGCGTTGCGGCAGTTCGGCCAACAGCACACCTGCGGTGTCGGCACCCACGTGCCCAGCGATACAAGGTAAAAGATACACACGAGCGTTGGGATGGGCTTGTAAATTGAGCTCGGCCGCGCGGCAGTTAACAGCTTCGTCTACTGTCAGCGCAAAGGGGGCGCCGCCAAGTTCAACCGGGTCGATCCCGAGCAACAAGTGATGCATCACCGGGTTGGCGACAAAAGTGAATGACAATACGTCTTCTATCGCAATGCTCGAGTCTTTGGCGATTTTGGCCAGAAGCTCGTTCAGCGCTTCGCGAACCGCATTGGTCATTTCCACGTCGCCGCCCGGGTGCATCATCACGTAAGAGACACGGCTCATCAAGTCTTCACCGAATCGAATCTGCGGATTCATGATGCCAGCTGAATTGACCACCTCGCCTGAAGTCAGGTCACAGAGATTGGCGGCGATGGTGGTGGAGCCCACGTCTACTGCCAAGCCGTAAACTCTCTCTTTAAAGCCAGGCCAAACAGCGACAATTCTACGCTCATCGTCGATGGCAACAGTCACTTTCCACTCGCCTTTGCGCAAGGTGCTCTGCAAACTAGAAAGTAGGTTTAAGTCGAAATCTAGCTCTTCCAATAGCCACTCTTTGGCCAGTGCTTGCTTGAGTCTGCGCATATCCCCCGAGGGGTCGTGCATGTCGGGTTCAAGCACTTCCACATAGTGCAGGCGAATATTAGTGTCGAGTTCGATGTCGAGCACTTCAGCGTCTTTGCGTACCACCTGACGATGCACCTGCGAGTCGGCTGGTACATCGACCACTACATCGCCTTCCAAAAGCGTGTGGCAACTCAGGCGCCGTCCATTGAGCGATTTCTTTTTAACCCGCTCGAAGCGTTCCTCTGTCTGAGTAAAGCCGGATAAGCTATCTGCGCTGGAGCGAATACCATGTTTGGGGAATTCGCCCTCCATGCAGTGTATCTGGCAGCGTCCGCATAAACCTCGGCCGCCACAAACTGAGTCTATGTCTACCCCCAGAGATCGCGCGGCTTGTAATAGAGGGGTACCCAATGCAAATCGTCCCCGTCGACCTGAAGGGGTAAAGACCACCAGGGCATCTTCGTTGGAAGTGTTGACGGGTAACTCATGCATGGCTAGGTACCGTTTGTGTGGTTACGTGACGCTAATAAAAACAAAAAACCACGACGGCGAGCAAGAGTTTGCCCCTGCTGGTGTCGTGGTGATTTGACTCATAGCAGATGTGGATTGTTAGCTTGGGCGGCGGCGACGTGAAGTGCGTCGGCCACGGGCTCCGGCTTCCCCTTCCTTGGGCGGCTCTCGGTACTTTTGAATCCACTGCATACAGTCGGCGTCGTTGCCCAGCAGCATGTTGGCGGCGCGAATGGCTTGCGCTTCGGGCTCGTGTACCGGATTCATGATCGCCGAAGTCATGCCATGACTGGCAGCCATGGCCAAAAAGTGTGCGTTGACGCCATTGCGGTTGGGCAGACCAAAGCTAATGTTGGATGCGCCGCAGGTGGTGTTAGCCCCGAGCTCTGTGCGGATTTTATGCAGTATGTCGAACACTTGACGACCGGCTTGGCCGAGAGCTCCGATGGGCATAACCAGCGGGTCGACGACCACATCGTGCGGTTTGATGCCGTAGTCGGCGGCATGCTCGATGATCTTCTTAGCCACCGCAAAGCGCACTTCGGGGTCTTCGGATATACCTGTTTCATCGTTTGATATAGCAACCACGGCACAGTCGTACTTCTTGACCAGCGGCAAGACCGCCTCTAGGCGGTCGGTTTCACCGGTGACAGAA
>JBMYWE010000141.1:0-6690 GCA_049607125.1 Granulosicoccaceae bacterium
CCACTGGATTCTCTGGCTGACCTTGAAGGCAAAAAAATACGCGTTGGCGGTGGTATTCAATCTGTGCTGGCAGAGCGAATGGGCATCACAGCCGTACCGGCTCCGGGTTCTAAGGTGTACGAAATTCTCCAGCAGGGCGTAGCTGATGGTGTCTTTATGCCAATCGGTGAGCAGTCAACCCTGCGCTTGTCCGAAGTGGCTAAGCACGTCTACACCTTGCCCGGAGGCATGTACTTAGGGAGTTTTGGCATTTTTGCAGGTGCAGAGTTCTTTGATGAGCTCGACGCCGCAGACCAAGAGGCGCTGATGAGCGTCGCTGGCGAAAACCTCTCCCGTCTCGCCGGGGCTCAGTGGGAAGCGAATGACAACAACGGATTGGCCAAAGCTCAAGAAGCGGGTAACGAGGTGGTTGAAGTGAGCGCGGATGATCTGGCTGCATTCGGCCAAATTACGGCGGACTTGGATGGCTCGTTCGCTGAGAAAGTGTCCGATACAGGTATCGATGCCGCCGCCGCTCTAGAGTTCTATCGCAGCACGGCTCGCGGTCTGGAGTAATCAGCGTTGTCCGATTTGGCTGGTGACTTTGAAGCACCGCCACCACAGCCGACCGATTTTTTCGGTCGGCTGTGCAGTTGGCTCTCCGATATTGGTGCTGTTGTACTGTTTGCGCTGATGATCCTCACCTGTGTCGATGTACTGGGTCGCTATCTATTTAATAGTCCTCTCAACGGCGGCACAGAGCTAACCGAGTTTGCGTTGGCGATCATTGTCTTTTCAGCTATCCCTATCATTACCCTCACCGGGGGCAATGTGGTGGTTGAGTTGATCGACTTTAAGTTCTCTGCGAAATCAGCGGTTGTGGCTAAACGCGTGCTGGATTTCATCTGGGCCGCGGTTTTCTCGGGTATTGCTTATGGTGTTTGGAAACTCGGGGCCAGGGCGATCAAGCGCTCGGAAGTATCCGAGTATCTTCATATTCCTGTGGGATACATCTTGTACTTCGCCGTTTTTTGTTTGGCATTGGGTGCGGTGGCTTGTCTCTGGCGCAGTGTCGCGCCAAAAGGGTAATTCATGCTAACTGCTCTAATTGGTTTTGTTGTTCTCATCGCCTTGATACTTGGTCGTGTCCCGATTGCCTTGGCGATGGGGTTGGTCGGCTTCTTTGGTTTTGCCGTTGAGCGTGGTTTAGGGTTTGATAATTTCTTCGACTTTAAATGGCGCATACCGCTTTCAATGGTTTCGAGCCACGCTGTCTACACCGCGCGCGAGTACGGGTTATCGGTTATTCCGTTGTTTATTTTGATGGGGAATTTGGTAGGACGCTCTGGGCTGGCTGGTGAGCTCTACAAAGCTGCGTACGCATGGCTTGGTCACAAACGCGGCGGCTTGGCGATGTCGACGGTGCTTGCTTGTGGTGGTTTCTCTGCAATTTGTGGGTCTTCGCTGGCTACGGCCGCGACTATGTCGCGGGTAGCGATTGGGCCGATGCGAGAATTTAGATACGCAGATAGTCTTGCATCTGCCTCCATCGCGGCAGGAGCCACACTTGGCATACTTATTCCGCCTAGCGTCATCCTCATTATCTATGGCGTTTTCACTGAAACCAGTATCAGAGAGCTCTTTGCCGCCGGGGTGTTTCCTGGGTTGATGGGGATTCTGTTGTATTTAGTGGCCGTGCGTTTTACGGTTTGGCGCGATCCAAAAGCGGGGCCTCCGGGTGCTGTTACGCCAAAGCTTGAGCGCTGGAAAGCATTGTCAGGTGTGTCTGGTGTGTTAGTACTGTTCATTCTGGTGATGGGTGGTATCTACGCTGGGGTCTTTACGCCAACCGAGGCAGCCGGAATTGGCGCTGGTGGTGCCTTTCTAATCGCACTCTATAAGCGTTGTCTGACCATGTCTATTTTGATGGATATTCTGCGCGACACCGTGCGAACCAGCGCCATGTTGTTTGGAATCTTAATCGGCGCTTTGGCGTTGTCGAGCTTTGTTACGCGCACGGGTTTTCCGCAGGAGCTAGGCACTTGGCTGGCCAATATGGATGTGTCTCCTTTGTGGGTTATTGCCGCAATGATGCTGGTCTACGTGGTTCTCGGCATGTTGCTTGAAAGCCTCTCGATGTTGCTCCTAACACTGCCTGTATTTTTTCCGGTTGTTCAGGCTTTGGGTTTAGACCCTGTGTGGTTCGGCATTGTGGTGGTGGTGGTGACTGAGATCAGCTTGATCACGCCCCCAGTGGGGTTGAACGTCTTTGTCCTCTCAGCAACGGTGCCAGATATATCCACCAAAACTATATTTAAAGGTGTCACACCTTTTTGGGCGGTCGACATCATTCGACTCGTGTTGTTGATCCTGATCCCTAGTATCTCTCTCTGGTTGCCCATCGCGCTCTATCGCTAAAAGCAATCGGCACCCCTTCGGGTGCCGATTGTCTCTTGCCAGACCACTGCGCTTTCCTGCCACCAGAGCAGGCAACTTTTCTTCGCTTGAAGAACTTGAAAGTTTGCACAGATTAGCGGTAAGACGCTACCACTGCTCAAGATCACGGCGAGCGCAATTGATAAACATCGATAGAGATAGGCCCGTGTAGGCACTATTTTTAATAGGCCTTTTCTGAGCATGCGGTTGTATCTTCGAACCCAAGTTGCAATTGTTTAGGTGGAGATTTGGAGGTCTCTTTAGGTCTGATTGTGTTATTGCCGGTGGAGGCGCTAGCTGCGTTTGGTATCGTGGCTGATGTCGCTCAAGGAGAGCTTGCCGAGGTCAGCGGGAATCCTGATTTCAGCCACCACGCCTCGCGGTCGATCGTGCAAGGTTAGGCTACCGCCGTGTTGTTCTACGATATCCAGTGCGATGGTTAAGCCCATGCCGAGACCGTGTGTTTTTGAGGAGCTGAGTGGTTCAAATATTCTCGGCTTCAAATTGCTTGGAATGCCCATACCATTGTCAATTATTTTGATGCAGGCAGTGCCGGGTTCTGCCAGTGACAGACTCGATTCAATTCTACCGTCGATGGGCCATTTCTCAGCGTTTGGCTGAATCGCTTGGCGCGCATTGTCGAGCAAGATGACGATTACCTGCTCTAGGCGATAGCGATCAATGGTTGCGCGCACGTCTTGGTCGATCAGTGGTGTGATGGGGATTGAATACAGGCTGCTGTAGTCCTCCAAGAGTTTGAGAAGCCATGCGCGGATGTCTGTACCCTTGAGCCTCAGTGTATTGAGCTGTCCAATCGTATGGAGCTCTTCTACAACTCTATTGCAACGATGGATGCTACGATCCATTCTGTCTAATACAGGCAGGAAGTGCCCTGCGGATTTCTCGCGTAGAAATTGCGTCGAGTTGGCCAGTGTGCCCAGCGGGTTACGTATTTCATGGGCGACACCTGCAACCATGAGCCCCATAGTGACAAGATGCCGCTTTCGATGCTCTCGTTCGAGTACTTCTTTATACGCGGCGGTGCGCTTGATGATTTCTTTTTCTAGATAGGCTTTTGACTCTGATAACTTGCTGTAGTTGTGGTGAAGATCTGTCTCCATCTGAACGATAGCGCTGGCTAGAAAGTCGAGCTCATCCGAATGTATTTCGCTGTCTCTAGTGAGAGAGAGGGGGCTATTCTCTCCCTTGAAGTGAATACTTTTTAGGTGTTCCGCCACTGATTCAAGGTGGTTAGTGACCAGTATTCTGAAAATTGACAGGCTAAATACAGCTACTGCTGTAGCTAGAGCAAGATTGAGAATGAGCCTACCGTTGTGTTCTTGTGCTTCGTGCTCGGTGGCTTTGGTAATGTCCAGCGTGAGCTTAGCAATGCCGACTTTGCCTTCTGCCATCACTTGAAAATAGGACGTGTGGGCTCTCTGCGCTTCAGATGATGTTTTGTTGTACAGCACCGTGCCGTCTCGCCCTTCCGCGCTCAGTTGAAGAGCGGAGAACCGACCGCTGTCTATCGCGTCTTCTAGAGCGCGCGTGTCGACCGAGCGGTTGAGCAATACGCTCTCAAAGTCGTCTTTTAAACGAGCAAACTGCAACTCTGTGCTGTGCGTGTACTGCTGTTCTGTTTGACGTGAGTGTAGCGCTGAGATGATCACAGTAGCGGCGGCAATAAAAGTCAGGCTAAAGGATAAAACGATAATGGAGTAGCGCATGGCTAAAGGCATAAAGGGGCGCTCGACGTCTATGGAGTCAATGACGGCTTGGTTTTCTCGATGGAGCTGCCCACTGTCAATCTGCGGCACCAGTATGAGTAGGCCAACAATCATGCCGATGGTGGTGATCGGTAGAGCCATGTAGCCCGACGTCGCTGGCATTAAGCCGAAATAGGCGGGTGCCATATAAATCAAGGTGCCCAAGCTTGGTGTGCCAAAGATAATGCTCGCGTATCGTGCGCACTTGTATTGGTACCTGCTGATCAGTAGAGCGAGTACACAAATGGCGCTAATAGCCAGATTTATCACCACCGAAAAAAAGGCGATGTTGTCGGCGGTGTCGCTGTCGAGAACCAGCGTGAGTGCAGCGGCTGAAAGACTAATAGCCTGGGCTGTGAGCAAACCTTTGTCGATGATCGGTGAAATAAATGAGACAAGCCCCAGCCGGCGCATGCACATAGCGACCAAAAAAAACATCAGTGGCATATCAAACAAGGCGACCACATGCAGGGCGGGACTTTGGAAATTGATTGAGGTGACTAGGTTTAACGAGATGGAGGAAAGGATAAAAAACAATAAGCCGATGAGAAGAACGAGCGAGGCCCCGACCAGCGCGGTGGGGTAGCGCAGAAGTAAAATGCAGTAGGCGAATATGGCGAGCAAACAGATGGCGACCATGCCTTTGTGTAGACTTGTAATTTGCTGTTCAAGCGACTGAAACTCAGCTTCCGAGAGGTAATCAAAAGCCTGATTGAGAAATAGCGATGCCTTGGCCTGAATGTAAATTGGACGATTGAAATCTAGTAGTTCGCTGTCTAACTGCACCTGGTGTCCAAGCGCGGATGCATGGTATTTGGTATCAGCTCCGTGTGCTCCAAGGCTATAGGCGCTGATGGTTCCGTCGCGGCGATAGGCGTATAGATTAAGGCTTGTACGAAGCGAGAAAGGCATTGTCAGCCTATAGAGGCGCTGTTCAGGCGTGGGGAGTTTTAGTTTAATCCACGCGCTAGCGTACCCTTGAAAGGGGTTGATCATTATCGCTTTGTGAGGCTTAAATCGTGAAGGGTCGAGCGCTAGGGCTTCTTCAAGTGTGGCCTCCAATGGGAGAAAGGCGGTGTTGATCTCGAGTGTATTGGCCTTAAGGGACAGTGGGGCGAGAAGTAAAAGAGCACAAACTAAAATCAGCGTTTTGTACCGAGTCCGGGCTTGTGCTTCCTGTTTGCACTGCAAGCGAAACTCCCTTTAGAAAAGTAGCCTTAACCGGCTACATTATTATGCGCTGCTAACCAGTTTTAGTGAGGGCTTGTAGTTTATCAGTAACACTAGAATTTGTGCAAAAAGCACAAGCACCCCGCGGGGGTGCTTGCTTAGTTGAGCTTGGTGTGAGGTTAGGCGTAGCTATGTCTATCGTTGCAGCAGTTGGCTAGCTCGGATGTTCGCTCATGGCCACAATTTTCGCCTGTGGAATGGGTTTGTCAGCAAATCTTTCTGAAAGAACGCTGCTGCGAGGCACGCAGCCTAGTTCTGCAGCCGACGCTAGAAAATTCTGCTGACCGGTCAAGAGTGTAGCGAGGGCGCGAGCCTGTGGCGAAATATTCTGGCGAGGCGTCAGCTTGTGGCATTCATAGTCAATAGCTCGTAGAGGGCTACCGGTTCGCCGTCCTGGTTACTGATTTCCACGTTCCATCGCACTTCGCCATACTCCTCAGAGCGTAGGTTTTTTTCCATTGCGGTAAGTCGTACTTTGATGGTGTCGCCGGGCGGTACTGGTTTTATAAAGCGCAAGTTGTCCAGGCCATAATTTGCGAGCACGGGTCCAGGGGCTGCGTCGACAAAGAGCCCAGCAGCGAAGCTGAGTAGCAGGTAGCCATGGGCCACACGCCCAGGGAAAAACGGGTTGGCGGCGGCGGCCTCTTCGTCCATGTGCGCATAAAAGGTATCACCGGTGAAGTGGGCAAAGTGCTCGATATCTTCCAGTGTGACGGTACGCTCGTCGGTGTAGATAGTTTTGCCAAGCTCCAGCTCGTTGAAATTGAGCCTGAAGGGGTGCGGGCTATCGCTCTGTACGGGTGCTCCGGGCTGCCATCTGCCGCCGATGGCGCTAATGAGTCGAGGGCTGCCTTGCAGTGCGGTGCGCTGCATGTAGTGCAATATGCCACGCGTGCCACCCATTTCCTCGCCGCCACCGGCACGGCCTGGGCCGCCATGTATCAGGTGAGGTAGCGGAGAGCCGTGGCCAGTGCTGCTCTTGG
Organism: Granulosicoccaceae bacterium; assembly: GCA_049607125.1. Lineage (GTDB taxonomy): Bacteria > Pseudomonadota > Gammaproteobacteria > CALCKW01 > CALCKW01 > CALCKW01. Next base: position 6,395 of record JBMYWE010000141.1, read on the forward strand.
CGCTGTCGCGATCGGCAAATAGCAGGCGCCCGTGGAAGGCTCCAGCCCGCGCGGCAAACTCCAGTGCTATGCTCGGATCGTGCGTGAAAACAGAGGCAACCAGACTGCCTGATCCGCGGTTCATTAAAGCAATAGCATGGTCGGCATCGCGGTAGGGCATCACGGTGCTGACGGGTCCAAAGGGTTCAACTTCATGTACTTGGCTTGCATTGTCTGGATTTTCGCAATGCAGCAAAACAGGTGAGACAAAGGCGCCGTTCTCTCGATCCGCGCCAACGACATCTAACTTATCTTGG
>JBMYWE010000142.1:0-6672 GCA_049607125.1 Granulosicoccaceae bacterium
TAAATGTCACTGAAGATTATCGTGTTATTCCAAACAATGTAATTACCCCTGATGGGAACAATGAGAATGATGTTTGGATTGTAAAAAACATAGAAAACTATCCTGTAAATAATGTTTCTGTATTTGATCGCTTCGTGCTCGCGCGAGGACGGTCTTGTTGAGTAGGCTACCGGTGCAGTAAGGCTGCAACTGTGCGTAGCCACCTGAAAACTGTTGACTTTGCTTGCCTAAATTCTCCGGGAGAACATTGTGATTATAAGTTGTGGTGAAGCCCTGATCGATATGCTGCCTCGCACCACCGATCAAGGCGAGCTGCTGTTTGCGCCGGTGGCTGGCGGTGCCGTGTTTAATACAGCCAAAGCGCTGGGGCGCTTGGGGGTGAGCAGTGGGTATTTTGGCTGTTTGTCTGATGATGCCTTCGGACAGTTGCTAGAAAAGGCCTTGCACGAGGCGAATGTCTCAACAGACCTGTGTACCCGAAGTGAGTTGCCCACCGCGTTGGCGATGGTGAGCTTGCAAGAGGGGGCGGCGAGCTACAGTTTTCACTTTTCAGATACGGCAGGTCTGTCTCTCAGTGCTGATAGCTTACCCGCTATGCCCGAGGGTGTTAGCGGCTTGCATTTCGGCGGTATCAGCTTGTTAGCTGAGCCCTGCGGTTCTGCGTATGAGGCGTTGTTGCTGCGCGAAAGCAGTCAGCGGCTGGTCTCACTTGATCCCAACATCAGACCAGACTTTGTCACTGACGAACTCGCCTTCAGAGCGCGCATAGAGCGCATGTTGTCGCACAGTCATATAATAAAAGTATCAGATGAAGATCTCGAGTGGCTGCGGCCCAATCAGGAGGTTGCCGATGTGGCGGAGGAGTGGCTCGCTGGTGGCGCCCATCTGGTGGTGGTGACTCGCGGTGCGTCGGGTGCCAGTGTCTATTGCCATGATTTCACCACCGAGGTGCCCGCCGTACTCGCAGAGCGAGTGGTGGACACCGTCGGAGCGGGCGATACCTTTGTCGCCGGTTTGTGGGCAGGCTTGAGCGCTGCCGGCCTGCTCAGCAAGGCCAGTTTGGCTGTCGCTGATCAGGCTGCGATAGAGCAGGCGGTGGTCTACGCGCAGCGCGCTGCATCGTTGTCGGTTACGCGTGCTGGCGCCGATTCCCCTTGGTTGCATGAGATGTCCGAGTAGCGCTCTCTGCTCCGTTTTAGGATCAAGAGCAGTCGGTATACGGTTGGCATGCTATTGGCTTTCCAAGACAAGGTGTTCGCGTGCTCGTCGCCTTTGGCTCATGGCCGAATCGCGAAGAACTTGCTGTATTTCATAGCCGACAGGAATCTCATGTCTAAAAAGAGTTCTATGGCCAAATCTCAGGCCGATAATGTAAGCGATTTTGCTGAGGCATCTGCTAAACGCAGCGATCTCCAACAAATACAGAGCTTGCTCTTTGGTGCACAAGTGCGCGAGATCGAGGGGAGTCTACAACAGCTCGAATCGCGTTTTAACGAGCGTCTCGATCTAGTGGTCAGTCAATTTGAAGCCCAGCTGCAGCAGTTAACAGCAAAGCTCGGCGATCAGTTGGCGCGCGAGACTGATGCGCGTCAGGTTGATCAGAAATCTATCAATGACAGTGTGCTTGCCTTGGGTGCTAGCGTAGAGCGTTCGATGGCCAGCGTGGCCGATGCACAATCACAACAGAAACAGGCGTTTTCACTCGCACTGCGGGAATTGAAAGTTGGGCAGGAAGAGCTGCTCAAGCAACAGGGTGAGCGTCTAGATAGAGAGCTACAGCAATCACACCGTGACCTCTCGCAAGACAAACTGAGCAAGCGCGATTTGTCCGAGTTGTTAGAGGGCTTGGCAGCGAAGCTCTAGCTCGACCGTTTTCCTTTCACTCGCCGTTGCATGCCTTTGTGGTGCCAACTTCTAGCCTCTAGTGGCTGGCGCTCTTTGATTTCACCAGGCGTTGCTAATTCTTCGCCCCATTAGTTTCTGTGCTTTTCTTTTTTTTCACGCAAGGTGGTCAGTGCTGATTGGGCCAGTTGTAGGCGTCTGTTCTGCGTCTCTGGGTCTCTGCAGGCGAGTCCAATGGCCAATACATCGATCACCGCAAGTTGGGCTAGGCGGGCCTTGATTGGCGCGTACAAGTCGCTGTCCTCTTCCACGTTAACCGGTAGCGCAGCGTGAGCCATGCGCGAAAGCTCACTGCCGCTGCGGCTGATGGCAATGATTTTTGCACCGGCCTTTTTGGCCGCAGAGATGCTGTTGTTGAGGTCTGCTGTCTCGCCGCTGGCCGAAATGGCTAATACTGCTGCTCGCTCGTCTAGCAGCGCAGCGGATACTCGGTGCACATGCGGGTCAGACCACGCGGCCACCGGTTTTCCGAGCCTGAAGAGCTTTTGTTCTGCATCACTTGCGACCAATCCCGATCCGCCTAGGCCATAAATTTCTACACGCTCTGCTTTTTCCAGCAAGGTGATTGCCCATTCGACGCTCTCAGCTGGTAGGTTGTCGCGTACGCTCATCAAAGATGCAATGGCGCTGTCAAAGAGCTTGCGTGTGAGGTCGTCGCCTCCGTCATCTGGGCGAACGCTGTGGTGTAAAAAAACTTGGGTGCGGGCGATATCAGCGGTGAGCTTGCGCTTGAAATTGGCAAAGCTATCATTGGCGACGGACTTGCAAAATCTTACAACGGTAGGTTCGCTTACTTTGGCGTGCTGCGCCCACTGTTGTAATGTGGCGTCGGCCGCTGCGCTAGGGTCTGCGAGCAGCCATTGTCCCACTTGGCGTTCCGCTTGGCTCAGAGAATCGAGCATGTTCTTGATATGCGCCAGCATGGATCAAGGGCTCCAGTAAATATGTACAGGGGTTGCGTCTTGCTTTAGCACGGCTGCGATTGGAGCTTGCGCCACGTGGGCGATTTTTGCTCTATCGAGTGTGTCTTGCTTGTCATGGCCACAGATTAACAGAATGATTTCGCGACTGTTAAGCAATGTGTTTAAGCTCATGCTCAGGCGTGGATAGGGTGAAGAGGCGGGTTGTAGTGCCATACAATGTTGTTGTTGTGCGGGGCTCATCGCCTGAGCGAGTTCGGGGGCATCAGGGAAAAGTGATGCGGTGTGCATGTCGTTGCCCATGCCCAAAATCACCGTATCCAGTGGGAACTCGAGTTGCTGCAGCAAGTCGTGGCTGATAGCGGCTGCTTGTTCAGCGCTGCTGCTCTCGTGCATCAGAGGAACAAAGTTCGCGGTGGCGGCGTTTTCGGTGAGCAAGGTGCGCTTGAGCATGGCTTCGTTAGAGTCTTTGTCGCTGGTCGGTACGTAGCGCTCGTCGGTCAGTGTGACGGTGACTTTAGACCAGTCCAGCTCGGCGCGGCATAGTTCTCGGTAGAGCGGCGCAGGGGTGGAGCCACCGGACACAGCTAAAGATGCTCGTTGACGTTGGCTAAGCGCCTGATTCAAGTTTTGCACGAGGTGCTGTTGCAGAGCCTCGAACAAGCTGTCGCGATCACGAAAAGAATGTGCTTCTACTGTGCTCATGATTCTTCGTTCCAGACGACGCCATTGCGCACCAGCAATGAGCTGGAGCGCGCGGGCCCCCAGGTGCCGGCCACATAGGGGCGTGGGGCGTCTTGGCTCTCTTCCCACCCGGCGAGTATGGGGTCAATCCAAGACCAAGCGGCGTCGACTTCATCGCGTCTGAGAAAGAGCGTCTGGTTGCCGTCGATGGCGTCCATAAAGACGCGCTCGTAGGCTTCCATGTGGCGTCGTTTGACGCCGCGCTCGGGGTTGAGGGCCAGCTCGACCGGCTCGAGTTTCATGCGATCCCCTGGCAGCTTGGCCATCATTTGCAGGCTAATACTCTCCTCGGGTTGCAGTTGGATCACCAGCTGATTGGGCAGGGTACTGTTGGCGCTGTCGGAGAATATATTGTGTGGCAGCGGGTCAAAGTTGACCACAATCTGAGTCAGGCGTTTTTGCATGCGTTTACCGGTGCGCAGATAAAACGGCACGCCCGACCAACGCCAGGTGTCTATATGAGCGCAGATGGCGACGAAGGTCTCGGTATGGCTGTCTTCGGGGACACCGTTTTCATCTAGGTAGGATTGCACTGCCTCCCCGGCTATTGCGCCATCGCGATACTGGCCGCGCACGGTGTATTTGGCAATATCTTCGCTTCCGGTGATAGGTCGCAGGGCGCGCAGCACTTTGCGTTTCTCATCGCGCATGGCGTCGGGTTCTAGACCCGTGGGGCATTCCATGGCGATGATGCAGAGCAGTTGCAGCAAGTGGTTTTGCACCATGTCGCGCATGGCGCCAGTGCGATCGTAGAAGTCGCCTCGCGTGCCTATGCCGAGAGTTTCGGCCACAGTGATCTGCACGTCGCGAATATGCCCGGCGCGCCACAGGGGTTCGAATAGCGAATTGCCAAAGCGCAGCGCCAGCAAATTTTGAACGGTCTCTTTGCCCAGGTAGTGGTCGATTCGATAAATCTGTTGTTCTTTAAACAGCGAGCCCAGCTTGTCATTGATCTCGCGCGAAGACTCCAAATCTCTCCCTAGAGGTTTTTCTACCGCAATGCGCGAGCGTTCGTTGAGGAGTCCGGCTGCGTTGAGGCCATCGCAAGTGGCGCTAAACAAGGAAGGGCCCACCGACAGGTAGTAGAGTCTGATGTTGCCAGCTTGCTGCGAGAGGCGGTCGCTCAAGCCTGTGTAGCTGGTTTGGTCCATCAGATCGACACGATCGTAAAAGACTTTGTCCATGAAGCTCTTCCAGCTTTCAGGGTCGAAATCAGAGTCTCGTATGTGCTGTCTGGCCTCGGTTTCTATAAACTCGTGGAATCCCGATGTACTCATCTCGCTGCGTGCGGCGCCGATAATGCGAGAACCCTCTGGCAGATGATTGGTGCAGTGCAAGTGATAGAGAGAAGGAATCAGCTTGCGGGCGGCGAGATCGCCAGTAGCACCGAAGACTATGACATCAACCGCAGGGTTGTTGGTCGCTTTGTTTTGCTCCACGTCGAGCTCCTTTGAGCGTCTGAGTTTTGTAGGTATGCGCGTATAAGTAGTAATTCTACACAATTATAATCAAAAATCGTGGATATTTCCTCTGTAATGGCGCTATAGTGTTAAAATACAAAGATATAAAATAAGTACAAAAACTACATACGGTGCCATATGACAGCGCTTTCTTCAGAGCTTCAGCAGGTCACAGAACGAGTTCAAACTCGCAGCCGTTTATCTCGGCAGCGCTACTTAGACAAAATTCGCGCGGCCGCCGGGCGAGAATCTGGTCGCAATACCATGGGTTGTGCGAACTTAGCGCACGCCTTCGCAGCCGCCCCTGCCAACGACAAGCTTAAACTGCACGCCGCCAAGGTGCCTAATCTAGGCGTGGTGTCCGCTTATAACGATATGCTATCGGCGCATCAGCCTTTCGCTGAGTATCCAGAGCAAATTAAAGCTGCGGCAGCGTCCAGAGGGGCGACGGCACAGTTTGCCGGTGGTACGCCAGCCATGTGTGATGGCGTCACTCAGGGTGAGCCGGGTATGGAGCTGTCCTTGTTTTCTCGCGATGTTATCGCTATGAGCACCGCCATTGCGCTCTCGCACGATGTCTTTGACGCCGCGCTGTGTCTGGGGGTGTGCGACAAGATCGTCCCAGGTTTGTTTATCGGTGCTTTATCGTTTGGTCACTTGCCTGTCGTCTTTGCACCAGCCGGGCCGATGACCTCGGGTTTGGCCAACAGTGAAAAAGCAAAAGTTCGCCAGCTTTTTGCCGAGGGCAAAGTCGATCGTGCCGCTCTGCTAGAGGCAGAGGGAAAAGCCTATCATGGCCCCGGAACTTGTACTTTTTATGGCACTGCCAACTCCAATCAAATGTTGATGGAATTTATGGGGGTGCATTTACCCGGCGCCGCCTTTGTCACGCCTGGCACCGAGATGCGTTCCGCGCTGACCAAACAGGCTGCTATCAGGGCAGTAGAGTTAGCCGAGCAGGCAAAAAGCCCCGAACGCACGCTTTTTGGCGAAATGATTGACGAGCGTGCTGTTATCAACGCCATCGTGGGTCTATTGGCCACTGGTGGGTCGACTAATCACACCATGCACTTGGTAGCGATGGCGCGCGCGGCTGGTATTGTTGTCGACTGGGATGACTTTTCTGCTCTTTCAAAAGTTGTGCCTTCGCTGACACGGGTGTACCCGAATGGCTCGGCAGACGTCAATCAGTTTCACGCGGCGGGCGGCCTGGGCCTGGTTATAGCCGAACTGCTCGGCGCTGGTCTACTGCATGAAGACGTCGATACAGTGGCGGGAAGAGGCTTGCATTTATACGCGCAGGAGCCCTGTTTTGTGGGTGAGGCTTTATCGTGGCGCGAGGGTCCAAAGCAAAGCCTGGACACCGAGATCATCAAAACGGTTGCAGATCCTGTATCGGCGACCGGCGGCTTGCAATTGCTTGACGGTCGATTGGGTCGCTCGGTGATCAAGTCTTCAGCGGTGGCGCAAGAGCACCGAGTGGTGCGCGCACCCGCTGTAGTATTTCACAGTCAGGCCGAGCTCAAGCAGGCTTTTGAGGCAGGCGAGCTAGATCGCGATATGGTGGCAGTGGTACGTTTTCAAGGACCGCGGGCCAACGGCATGCCAGAGTTGCATAAGCTGACACCATTTTTGGGAATTGCCCA
>JBMYWE010000143.1:0-2886 GCA_049607125.1 Granulosicoccaceae bacterium
TATGGCCCAACCGAAACTACCGTCACCGCAACCGTCTTTGTCCCCCCCGCGGGCTGGGATGAAGAAAACTTGCCAATCGGCAAAGCGATAAAAGGCTACACCGCCCATATCCTCAACGAGCAGCGTCTTCCAGTAGCTGAAGGGGAGACCGGCGAGCTATATATCGGCGGGCACAGCCTTGCACGCGGCTATTTAAATCGCCCCGAGCAAACCCAAGAGGCATTTGTCACTCTCGAGGACGAAGGCGGAAAACTGACGCGCCTCTACCGCACCGGAGACCTAGCGCGTTGGCTTCCCTCTGGCGACATCGCTTACGCGGGACGCATTGATCACCAACTTAAGATTGGCTCCTACCGTGTTGAGCCCGGCGAAATAGAGGCCGCGCTAAACCAGCGACCCGATGTTCTCGAGTCACTCGTAGTCGCCGACCAGAGTGGACACCAAAAAGCGCTGCTGGCCTACCTTGCTTGCGACCTCAGCGAGTTTGACTTGTCGCTTACCTACAGCTGGCTGCAGGAAAAGCTGCCGCCACACATGGTGCCGCTCAAATACGTGTTGCTGGAGAGCTTCCCCAAGACAATCAACGGAAAGATTGACCGCAAGGCACTACCAGACGCCAGCGCCGCCATCACGGCAACACAAACAGATTATCAAGCCCCGCAGACCGACACCGAACGTCGGCTCGCCGCGGTTTGGCAATCACAATTATCACTGGCGCAAGTGGGCCGCTCAGACGACTTCTTTGGACTCGGGGGTGATTCGCTGCTGGTGGCTAGAACCCTGGGCGCAATGCAAACACAAATGGGCGTAGCCGTTAGCGCGCGCGATTTTTTTGCCAACCCCAAACTGCATCAATTAGCCCGTTGTATAGACTCGGGGCAAAGCGAAAAAGAGCAACTACAACTCGCCCCTCTCGCTACGCCCTTGCCTGAGACACCACTCGCCGCCAGCCAATTGCGTTTGTGGTTACAGTACGAAACCACCTCGCGTAACCTCAGCCAGTTTCACGTACACGAAGCGGTCAGCATTCGCGGCGCACTGGATCTCGACAAGCTAGAGCAATCACTGCGCCGCGTGGTCGATCGACACAGTGCTCTGCAAATGCAAGTACTGACCCGTGACCACGGCCCGGTGATGCGCTGGACTGAGTCCTTTGAGCTGCCCATTCAGCGGCACTCCTCTATCACCGAGTCCATGGATCAATTCGTTGAGCGGTGCGTAGAGGAGCAGCGCTTTGATCTAGCGCAGGGGCCACTGGTTCGCGCGCACCTCGCAAGAGTGGCCGACAATGAGCACTTGTTGATCATAGTTGCGCACCATCTGGCGGTTGACGGTTGGTCCATGTCCATACTGCTGCGTGAGCTATCGGCGGCCTATGAAGCGCGCGAACTGCCCACCAATCCCAAACAGTTTGTGGAGTTTGCCGTCGCCGACGCCAAGCTACGCGACAACGGCCACTACGACGCACAGCTGGATTACTGGGGCGAGCAGCTAGCCAACCTCGAGCCGGTAGAATTCAGTCAGGACCACCGTGTACCTGCCGTTCGCCAGTTCAGCGCCCAGCAAATTGAGTTTGAGCTTTCACCCGCCATCGTAGAGCAGCTTGAACACCGAGCGAAAACGCTCAATAGCTCGGTACACGCCCTATTGATGGCCTGCTACTTCGCACTCTTACAGCGTCATACACGCAGCAATGACATTGCAATTGCAACAGCGGTACACGGCCGCAACAGCAGCGAGTTAGACAACATTGTCGGGACTTTCATCAGCACCCTGCCTATTCGTACCGGTGTCGACTCCCAGCAGAGTTTTGAATCCCTGGTAAAAGCCGTGCGCGACACCACGCGCGAGGCGATCAGCAACAGCGACACGCAGTTTGACGAAATCGTCAAGCGCGTGAATCCGCCGCGCGTCAGCGACCAACTTCCCTTTTCGTCGTTTATGTTTTTGCTGCAGAACATCCCAGACGGTGAGCTCAAACTCGATGGTCTGGAATGCGAACACATCATCTCGCCGATCAACACCAGCGAATACCACATCCTGCTTGAAATCAACGTCGTGCAGCGCGACGAACAGCCCAAATACTCGGCGCGCTTTGTCTACAGCGATGAGCTGTTTCACCGCAATGCCATCGCGCGCTTTTCTACTCAGTATCAAAGAGTGCTGCAACAAGCGCTGAGCAAACCAGACTTGCTATTGGCTGAAGTGGAGCTACTGAGCGACACGGACAAGCAACACCTGATTAACAGACTCAATCCACTCTCCACAGCCTATGACGACAGTCAGAGTTTTATCGACCGCATCTGGCACCAGGCCAACCTGAACCCGGAAAAGACGGCCGTATGCGACGATACGGGCAACAGCATGAGCTACCGTGAGCTAGCCTTGCGGGCTGAAAAGTTGGCCATCCATTTGCAGACCTTGGGCGCTGGCCCTGGCGTGTTGATCGCGCTGTCAATGCACCGTTCAGCGAATATGCTTGTCGCCCTGCTGGGTATCTTGCGCTCCGGCAGCGCTTACCTGCCAATGGACCCCAGCTACCCCGCCGAACGCGTGCGCTACATCCTAGAAGACGCCAAGGCACCGGTACTGATCACCGAACAAGTGCTGGCCAACGAGCTTCCAACATCAGGGGCACAGGTGCTGCGCCTCGACACCGACTGGCCAGAAATTTTGGCAGCAGCCGCATCGGGCGTCACACTTGATGCCGATCGACAGGCGCAAATGCACCATCTCGCCTACGTGATTTACACCTCCGGCTCCACTGGCAACCCCAAGGGCGTGCAGCTCACCCACGCGAACCTGCTCGCGAGCGTTCGGATCCTCGACCAGGTGATCGACATCCCGGACGGCGCGCGCGTCATCTCGTGGCTGCCGACGGCCCAC
>JBMYWE010000143.1:2896-6649 GCA_049607125.1 Granulosicoccaceae bacterium
TATGGTGAGCCACCACAATGCGATTAACTTTTTGCTGAGTATGCAAGACAAACTGCGCAGCGATTCGTTTTACGCTTTTGCGCCGCAACAACCCATTTGGCTGGCAGTGACCACGCTGTCTTTCGATATCTCGGTACTGGAGTTGTATTTGCCGCTGATAACCGGGGCCGAGTTGCTGGTTGCCAGTCGAGAGCTGGCCATCGATGGGCGAGGCCTTGCCGAGTTTATCGAGCGAGAGCAAGTCACCGTGCTGCAAGCGACACCAGCCACTTGGCGTCTCCTGCTCGAGGCCGACTGGGCGGGCGATGGCCGTGTCAAAGCGCTGGTAGGCGGCGAGGCTTTGCCAGCTGACATACTACCGCGCCTGCTGCCCAAGGTTGACTCCCTGTGGAACATGTACGGCCCGACCGAGACCACAGTTTGGTCCACTTGCCAACAAATCACCGACCCACTGGCGAGTATCAGTATTGGCAAGCCCATCGCCAATACGCAAGTCTATATCCTCGATGAAAAAGGGCAACTGTGCCCCCAAGGCGCTCCGGGCGAGCTTTGCATCGCCGGCGACGGCGTGAGCAAGGGTTACACCAATCGAGCGGATCTGAATGCCTCCCAGTTTTTGCCCGACCCCTATAGCGACAAGAGCGACGCCAGGCTCTACCGAACCGGCGATCTGGCGCGCTGGCGAGAGGACGGCTGCCTGAGCTATATCAGCCGACTGGATAACTTGGTCAAGCTCAACGGCTACCGCATCGAACTTGGCGAGATTGAAGCCGTCATGGCGAGCCATACAGCGGTAAAGCAAACCGCCGTCCTCATACGTGAAGACGCCCCCGGGATAAAACGCCTGGTGGGCTACTGGGTAGCGGCTGATAGCACGACAGACAAAGCCGATGAAATCGACTTCCAGGCACATTTGGCCAGCACGCTGCCGAGCTACATGATTCCGCAACAGTATGTGCGCCTAGAGGCCATGCCTCAGACACCCAACGGTAAGCTCGATCGCAAAGCGCTACCCGAGCCGCCCCAACGCACCGCCAGCCACGATGGCCAAGACCTCGAGACTGCCATGCAGCGCCAGGTAGCCGAGCAATGGCAACAACTGCTCGCAGTGGAACAACTAGGCGCCAGCGACAATTTTTTCAGCATGGGGGGACACTCGCTGGCAGCGATCAAGTTTATCAACTGGGCCGAGCGCACACACAACACCAGCGTCCCCATGCGGTCACTGATCATGGGATCACTGGCACAGGTAGCTGTACACCTGGATCCAGAGTCCGCCACGAGCTCTGACTTGACTGAGTTGGACAGCAGCCAACTGCCCGATATCAGCATTGAGTTTATTGACCACGACAAGGGTCAGCTCTTCGCCACACATATTAAAAACAACCAACACAACCAACAGGCGCTGCTGATCTTGAGTTCCCACGGACATGAGCAAAGCCGCATCGATCGCAGTTACCGCCAACTGGCGGAATCCCTCGCACACAAGCATGTGCACTGCATGCGAGTCGACCTCTCGGGTATGGGCAATGCCTCGATGCAGAGCACTGAAGTGAGTTCTCTCGAGCAATGGCGTTGCGATATTCGCCGCGCCAGCCAATCCCTGCTGGAAAGTTCTGGCTGCCAGTCTTTGTCGGTGTTGGCCGGTCGCTTTGCTGCCACGTTGCTCAACGGCGAACTATTTGAAGGCATCCCAATGCAACACGCCTTTATGTGGGACCCTGCCCTCAACGGCGCCGATTGGTGGCAGCAGAGGCTAGACTTGCAACAACGCATGACCAACAGCAGCTTTTACTTTCTAAAACCTGGCCGGCTGCGCGACCCTCAAGGCCTGCTCTCGCCTGGGTTTAGTCTCTGTACCTCGCTACGCAAAGAGATAGATGCAATTGCCCTGGAGCCAACATCGCTCGACAATCGGTTTCACGTCATTGTTGGCGCCGAATCCGACACTATTTCTCTGGGCGAGGCCAAGGTGATAGCAACCGACGACAAGCTCAGCTGGAACGACACTTTTGGCAGTACCTCTACTGACATCGACAGCGAAGGTATGCGCCAGTATGTATTCAGCACACTAATCCAAGAGGGGCAATAGGCATGGAAAACATATTCAGCATAAGCCAACCTTGGACCATCAACGGTATCTGGGCGGACGGCGGCAATAAACACAAAACTGCGGCCATTTTTCTCAGCTCGGGCCTGCTCCGCAGCCACGGCCCGAACCGCCTCTACACAGAGTGTGCCCGCGAGTTGGCCAAACGAGGAATAAGCTCGCTGCGCTTTGATCTATCTGGTATCGGCGACTCCATTGATCGCCCGAGCAGCGCCAGCGTCGCCGACAAAACACTTGACGAGGCACGCGAAGTACTGGACACCATTCAGGAACAAAAAGGGATCGATCGGTTTATTCTAATTGGGCTTTGCTCTGGGGCCTACGACGGCATCAACATCGCCACTCAAGACAAACGGGTGGTCAGTGTCGTCTCTTTAGATGGCTACAGCATAAAAACAAATAAATTTAAACTGCATTGGTTAAAAAACCTGGTGCTGCCCCGCTTGCTTCGACCGGCATCCTGGAAAAGACTGATCAACCGCCTGCTGGGCCGTCAATCGGCGGAAGCGGCCAACATCGTCGCCGATGTCATGTTTCTCGAAGTCGAGGCGCCAGAGACCATCATTGCACGATTCAAACAACTCGTCTCCCGAGAAGTCTCGCTGTTTTGCCTCTTCACCGGTGGTGTGATCAACGACTACAGCTACCAAGGGCAGCTGGCCGACGCCGACCCGGCGCTAGCCAATAGCCCCTATTTGCTTGAAACCTACTACCCCGAGCTAGATCACCTGATGATGCTCGACGAAGACCGCCACGCGGTGATAGAAAAGGTATCTGAGCACATCGAAACTATTGTTGGTGTGAAAAAACCAGCCACGTGAAGCTCCGAGACTGCCAGCAACACGGCCCCACTATCGACAACGAGCTGTTTGTTGTCGAGGGCCTGTCGGCGGCAGCGAACATCGACCGTGGCCGAGACTCAAAGACTCAAGCCGTGCTGGCGCTGCAAGGCAAACCCGTCAACGCGGCCAAAGCCAGTCGATCCAGGCTAGAACAAAGCGAAGAACTCAACGCCCTCGCCAGCGCGCTGGGGTGCGGGACAGGCGCCAACTTTCAGCTCTCAAGGCTGAGATACAAACGCGTGATCTTGTTGTTCGATCCAGACGCCGATGGTGTTCACTGTGGCGCACTGGTACAAATATACCTACACCAAACTATGCCCCAATTGATAGAAGCCGGAGTCGTGCAACTGATCCGTGCCCCGCTGATGAAAGTCACCATTCCCGGCCACGACAAAGCAGTGATCACCACCTCAGAACAACACTACCAGCGCCTGCGTGAAGTCTTGCGACAACAGGGCATCGAGGGACACAGCTGTCAGCGGTACAAAGGAGTTGCTAGCCTGGACATCCCTTTACTGCAAGAACAGTGTTTGCAGCACGGTACACGCCAGGCTCGAACACTTTCACTCGAAGACACGCTGCTGGCGGTTGAGGTGTTTGGTAGTTAGTTTGGTGTCAAATCGGCGGCGACCGCTAAAAACCGCCTGCGACCATAGCAATCTAAATATAACGTCTTGCTAGCACAATCAACCATTCTCGCTCATCGTTCTACTCCTTGATTGAGAGCTAAATAAGCCTTCAGACACAAGCTTACACCAACCAAAAGCAGTGAACTGGTTGCGTTTTTCATGAACCAATTTC
>JBMYWE010000144.1:0-6649 GCA_049607125.1 Granulosicoccaceae bacterium
GATGGATCTCGTGATGCGTTGTGGATGGCGACAGCCGTTGAAGGGCCCACATGTGCAGAATTATCAGCAGATGTTGAATGCGAAATAGGGGTTTTGGGTGCGGGTCTGACCGGCTTAAATGCCGCTCTCGAACTCGCGAGCAAAGGCATCTCAGTTTGCGTGCTTGAGGCGGAAACCGTGGGTTTTGGGGCTTCGGGTCGCAGTGGTGGTCAAGTGAATCTCGGCTTGAATCTGGGGCCCACGCAGCTGCTCGAAAAGTACGGTGCTGAGCAAGGGCGACGCACGGTGGATGCGGTGATCAAAACGCCAACTACGGTGTTTGAACGGATTGAAAAATACTCCCTGAACTGCGACCCGGTGCAAAGAGGATGGATCCAAGGTGCAATAAACGATAGGACCAAGGCAGAGCAGGCGGCTATGGTCGAGGATTACGCCAATTTTGGTTGCGATTTGTCGCTTGTAGAGAGAGCTGAAATGGTTGAGCGTGTCGGTACCGATTTCTATACCGGCGGCCTGTTGGTGCCAGCTGCTGGGACGTTGCAGCCGTTGTCCTATACGAGAGAGCTTGCGCGTGTTGCGCAAGAAAAAGGTGTCAAAATTTACACTCGTAGCCGAGTTGAGTCTTTGGCAAAGCTGGACGATGGCTGGAGGTTGCAAACTCTCGCTGGTTCGGTGCGGTGTCGGCAAGTGCTTGTTTGTAGCAATGGCTACACCGACCGGGCGGTACATGGGCTGGCTCAACGGGTAGTTCCTGTGCGCTCGATACTTGTGGCCAGTGAGCCATTATCCGACGACCTTAGAGATACTGTTTTGCCCGGGCACTTATCCTTTGTCGATAAGCGCCGTCTGATTCTTTATTTTCGCTACGATCGACATGGACGCTTGTGTGCGGGCTACCATGGCCCCATGCGGGATGCGTTTCGGCCGTCTGACTTCGATTTGCTCAAATCCAAAGTGTCGACGATATTTCCGCAACTCAAAAACACCCGCTGGGACTACCACTGGGGCGGGCGCATCGCGATGACTAAAGACAGCTTGCCTTTTTTTAGCGAGCTGCAACCCGGTCTGTTGGCGTGCATGGGGTATAACGGGCGTGGAGTGGGCATGGGTACGATGATGGGGATAAACGCAGCGCGTTACTTATCCGGTGATTGCGTAGATGAGTTGGCGTTTCCGGTGACGAACCCGGCTAAGTTTCTCATGCATCGCTTTCACAAGCTTGGGGTCAATGCCAGCATTGCGTGGTTTGAAGTGCAAGAGCTGTTGGATGGCCGACCTTATTCTAGTGTGTAACTTAGGGGCACTTGTTGAGCGCACGCGCGGCCAGCAGTGCATCCGCCCAAACATTGGCCATTTTCAGGTATCCGTCGCTGTTGGGGTGGAGGCCTGTGATGCCGATGGTGTAATCGGTGATATCGGTGCGCCAGTTCAGGGCGCTGAATTGATCAACGTAGATGGCATTTGGTTGATAGCTAGGCACGAGTGCCTCAACTCCGGCGTTGAAAGGGGCTAGGTAGTTTCTATCCGTTTGATCGCGGCGTTGGTCTATGATGCTGGCGACAAAAAATTGCATGCTCGGGTTGTGGGATAGAGACCAATCTTGTAACTCATTGAGCAGCGGGGTAAGAGCCGACGCGTCCGCCGAGTGATCATTGGTACCTGCGTGTAGCAACACAATGTCCACTGGGTGGTCGTTGAGCCAGTTGGTGATGTTTCCTTGTTCGGGTTGCGAAGGGCGACCGCTGGCCAGCTCTCCCGCTCGCCAGCCTGAATACCCGGCGTGTTCGGCATCGCTAAGTCCGGCACTGTAGCCAGCGCGCAGCGGACCTACATAGTCGAACGAATACCCCTGGGCCAGTAATTGATCTTTTAAGGCTTTGCGATAGCCGGTTGAGTTGGCTTCGCTCGGCCGATCGCCGCTGGTGTCTGAAGTAGACTCCACCCCTAGGGTGATGGAGTCTCCGAGTGCCATGACACGCCGTTCACCGACCACAAGGGTAAAATTTCCCGTGTCAGTGCCACCCCTCAGATCACTCACTTCGTAGCTGAAACTGTCTTTGTATCCGCGTTCCGTGGTGCTGGGGATATAGCGAAACGCTCCCGTGCTGAGCTCTAGTTCCAGCGAGCCCTGTGTCGGTTGTTGCGTCACGCGGTAGTTGAGTACGGAGTCGTCGCTGTCGGTTACCTGCACGGCAAGGTTGCCGTTGTAGCCAAGGCTGGGTTGTTGTACCACGTGGCAGGCATCAACGGCGACAGGGGCCGAATTGTCGCCTGAGTTTTGTAGATTTAGAGTAACGGTGACCGGTTCACTGATGTGCTGGCCATCGCTTACTCGATATCTAAAGCTGTCGCGGGAGGCGCTTGCGTCCGACCACGTTCGATATTGCCAGCCTCCTCGAGTGCCAAGCTCGAAGGTCTCTGCGTATTTCGGGGGTGATACTAGTTCGACCGTGAGGCGGGCGCTGGGAGAGTTGTCCTCCGGTTCGTCACGATCGTTCAGCAACAAGTTGGACAAGTCCGACTCGGGTAGTTCGGCGTGAGTGACCAGTCTGCCCTTGATGACCGCGAACTCTTCACCTGAGGCTACTGGCGGCTCTTCAACGGCACTTACCGCTAGCTGTATACGTGTGATGCTCTCTTCTTCTGGGTCATCGATGGTCTGGTGTAAATCAAGGAAGACGACCGTATCTCGGGAGACCGGTCCTGCTTGAAAACTGAAGTGGGGGGAATCTTGGATATCGGTGGAAATGTACCATCCAGTGGGCAGCTTTTCGTAGCTCAACCAGTACTTATCACCTGAACTCCTAGCTTGTATTTCGACGAGGCTTTTTTCGCTCACTTCCAGCTCGATCAAACCCCTTTGAGCCACATTTGGTGCAGTGTTACTCGATTGGCAAGCAGTCAGCGCCAGCATGCACAAAGTGCTGGTTAAGACGAGGCTGTGAGTCAGTGGAAGCATGTAAGTTGCCGTTCGAACGATAGTTTTCAATGGAACACAGGGCGAGATTGCGAAACAGCTTATCAGTGGGGTGGGGTCGGAACATTGACGCGATTCGCAGTTGAAATGTGTTGAGTGTTTATTATTTGCCTCCGTTTCGATTGCTCGGCAGCCGAGGGAGGAAAATCGTGACAATGTTCACAGAGAATCACGTCTCAAAACGCTAGGCGAAGAGTGAAGCGAGTAGTCGCGAGGGTATTAGCCGGTGAGCCAACGGGCGGATTGAGGGGTGAGCTTTCCAAAAATCCATTTCTACTGGCATATTCCCTGCTGAAGTTTCCGTAACCGGACCTACGGTTTTGAAAAACTCAATTGATTAACATTTTGATACGGACCTTCGATATGCAGACAAGCAATTTCACCAAAGGCCTCAGCACCGTGGCGCTCGCGCTTTCACTGGTTGCTTGTAGCGACAGCAGCAGCGGAGATTACGGAGCCTCTGGCTTGATTGACCCCTCCACTACGACCACCACGACGGGTGGTGGCAGCACCGGGAACTCCACCAAGATCACCGCCAACGCCAACTCAATAACCGCAGTGGCAGAGTCGACTCCGGTGGCTGTAACTGTCAGCTTTACGGTGGATGACGAAGCCTTGAGCCAAGTGTATGTGCGCGTTGACGATACCTCTTACGAGGGGCTGAGCAGTGCGGCGGTTTCGACTACCGGCACTCACACCGCTGAGCTGGAGCTTGTCTATCAAACTAACTCGGCGTTGGCTGCCGGTTCCTACGATGACAGTGTTGAAGTGCAGTTCTGTGAGGACGCCGATTGTAATTCGCCAATTGAAGGGTCACCCTACACTGTTGGCTCCACGCTCATGGTGAATGTTGTCTCCAGCACGGGGGCCGAACCGCTTTTATTGAAAGAGCAAGATCGAAAGACGATTGATACCGACTTGTTTGCCGCGACTTTCGTCAAGTCCGTAGGCCTATTTGTCGCTGCCGTTAACTCCAATCCTAATGAGCTCGACAATCGGCCCCAAACCGTAATCTTCATTGACCCTGAGACGGGCACCAAAGGCTTGGTTGGTTATACACAAGATGAAATCATTTCGATTTCTTCTGATAACACGGGCGTCACACCTCGAGTTGTTGCTGGGCATGCAAATGGTTTGGTCACTGTATTCGAATACAATGAAAGTACCCCTGCTGCTTCATTTAACTCCGTGTTAAATACAGGCGAGGCACTGGGCCAAGTGGCGGTCAACGGTACCGATGTTTTTGCCATTCCGGCAGCGGGCGGTAATGACGTGATCCGCAGAATTGATCTATCGACCAATGAGTATGCTGAGTACGCTGGGGTAGAAGTGCCTGCTGGATCGACAATGACCGCCCACGCAGGCGGGGATCGAGTCTATGTTGCAAGCTCAGCTGCCAATGGATTGATCCAGAATCTAGACGTGAGCGGTGGCACTATCAATTTGATGGGCGATTCTGCATCAACTGGAGTGAGTGATACGTGCGGAGGAATTTGGTCGAGCGCGGATAGCGATAAACTGGTGTCGGGCTGCGGTGATGTGTTTAGCGCAAACAGCAATGCTGCGCTAGATCTTGTGTTACAAGGGAATATCTCGCAACCGACAGTCAATCCGTTAAAGGCCGACCAAAGAATTTATTGGTTTGCAGACTCCGTTTCAAACTCCAGCGAAATGTTGACCCTTTCTGTGGCAAATGGCTGCTCGTTGACCGACAGATGTGCACGGACGTTGAGCTTTTACGGTAAGAACAACTACGAACATCGTATCAGTCGGACTTTTGGCAGTTATCTAGCGGCCGATAACGAGCCCATTCGTCTCGAGCAACCTGTTGCAGCTGCGTACAGTGAGGATGGGTCTAAGGTATATGTGCTGACTAGGCTGTATGAAGAACTGCGTTTGGGCACGGGTGAACTGGCCTATGATACCGACCATGCCTATGTTCACATAATTAACCGTTAGGACATTGGCTCGAAATTGAAAAAAAACACCGCCGCATCTAGCGGTGTTTTTTGTGATTTTCTGTTTGTTAAAATTAGCTGCTGAGTCAAGTGTGCACTTCAGCCTGCGTTTATCGACCTGCGTGGCGATGCGGAGCCCGGTGCTCCCGAAAGGTGGCGCTTTTGCATAGGACTGGCTGTAGCTGCTAACCTCCGAGCTCTCGTGTTTTTTGGAATCCAGATGTTCAATTGCGGCCCCCGAGCGTCAGTTTGTTGTTGTCAGCGATTTAGAAACCTGCATCAACAGCCCGCCTGCGAGTAATCCCCAAAAAGCCGAACCAATGCCCAGCGGGCTGATGCCAGAAAAGGTAACGAGAAAAGTCACCAAAGCGGCTTCACGCGTATCGCTCTGATCGAGAGCCATATGCAGGCTGTTGGCGATAGTGCCAAATAGCGCCAAGCCTGCAATAGCGAGTACTAACTCTTGGGGAAAGGCTGCAAACAGCGCAACAACAGTCGAGCCGAGTAGACCCATCAATACGTAGAGAGCGCCTGCAATCATGGCGGACTTATAGCGCTGAGTTTCGTCCTCGTCGGCTTCTGGTCCTGCGCAGATGGCGGCGGTGATGGCGGCAAGATTGAGTGCATAGCCTCCAAAAGGAGACAGCAGCGCCGAGCCGATGCCTGTCCAGCTGATCAATGGCGAGACGGCGGGCTGGTAGCCCGAAACCCGCAGGGTAGCGATACCCGGTAGATTTTGCGATGCCATGGTAACCACAAACAAAGGCAAACCTACACCTAGCAGAGCGCTCCATTCGAAACGTGGCTCTACCCAAACAGGTGTTGTCCAAGAAATCTCGACGTTGTGCAGATTGAGCTGATCAGCGAAGTAGCAATAGAAAATTCCTGCCAGCAATACCGTGGGTATGTTATAGCGTGGCCAGGCAACCTGACCACAGAGCCACACCAGCAACATGAGCCCAATTAACAGGGGCTGGGCTTCGAAGCTAAAAAACACATTGAGGCCAAAGGGTAGCAGCACGCCTGCTAGCATGGCCGCTCCCAAAGCGATGGGTAGTTTGTTCATGCCGCGTTCAAACCAGCCGCTGATACCGACCAATACAATTAGAGCAGAGGAAAACAGAAAGGCCCCGGTGGCCACAGCGATGCCGATCTCATCGGAATTACTGGCTAACAGGGCTGCGCCGGGGGTGGACCATGCGGTGAGAATGGGTTGTTTATACCACCAAGAAAAGCCAAAACTGGTGATGCCCATGCCGACGCCCAACACCAACAACCAGGAGTTCTGTTGCGCGGGGTTTGCGCCCACCGCTTGTGCCGCTTGTAAAACGATGGCGACTGAGCTTGTGTAGCCCACTAGCACGGCTATAAAGCCGGCGGAAAAATGACTTGCTTTGAGCATATCGGCCTGCGGGAGGGTGATTGGGTAATCGTGAGGTCATTGTACGCGTGTCAGTTGTAAAGAAATATAAAGTGGCTTGACCCTCTCCGCGCTATAAGCGTTAATGGTCCGCTTGTCGGGGTACTTTTGGCATCTGAACGTTTCAGATGTGACAAAGTTGTATTCGCCGATATCTTCTCTAAATGTCTTGGCCTCGGTAAAAGGACACTTGGCTAGGATGCCATCAAAGGCCCTTGTGATGAAAATTAGACACTTAAATCTCGCTGTGACGGCATTGCTCTCGTTGATGGTCACACTCGAAGCCGAAAGCGA
>JBMYWE010000145.1:0-6594 GCA_049607125.1 Granulosicoccaceae bacterium
AGTAGTGAAGGCTATTCGATCACCTTGTTTGCACAGCGCACTTAGATCAAATCGTGCCTGATCCTCGAGTATCTCGCCGTCGGATTGGCCAAAAGCTGGCAAAAAAACACGTTCAATTAGGTCGCTCATGGCGCGACCACCACCGCCGTGAGCGAGTGTGATGATTTCGCTCATGCGGGTTGCGCCTCCGGCGCATGGTCGCGCCGAGCGAGTAGTTCTTGAAGGTCACCGTAGTTGTAATATGCAGCACAAGCCCCCTCGCTGGAGACCATCAGTGCCCCGATGGGGTTATCCGGTGTGCAGCTCTGGCCAAAGGCCTCGCACTGCCAGGGTTTTATCACGCCGCGTACTACTGACCCGCACTGTCCGCACGCTGGGGCCTGGGTGGATTCGGTGGAGGCTTCGAATCGGCGCTCCGCGTCAAAGTGAGCGTAGGCGTTTGTTATCTGTAGCCCGGCGTTCTCTAGAGCACCCAAGCCTCTGAGTTCGGTGGATTCACTGGGCTCAAAAACCTTGTCGAGTGCGGCCAAGGCTTGCGCGTTGCCGTCGTCTCTTACCACTCGGGTGTACTGGTTTTCAACGGCGCATCGCCCGTCCACAAACTGCTGCAACAGCATCCAGATCGACTGCATAATATCCAGCGGCTCAAAGCCGGCGATAACCAGCGGCCGTTGGTATTGATCGACGATAAATTGATAGGGATGGCTGCCAATGACCATGCTGACGTGACCCGGAGCGACGAAGCCCTCCACCTGCACGTCAGGGGCATCCAGCACAGCGCGTATGGTGGGCGCGGTGGCAATATGATTGCACAACAGGCTAAAGTTGTTTAAGCCGAGTGACTCGGCTTGCAATACCGTGAATGCGCTAGAGGGCGAAGTTGTCTCAAAACCCAGTCCGAAAAACACCACCTGACGCTCCGGGTTGGCGCGGGCCAAAGCCAGAGCATCCAGCGGTGAGTACACCATGCGAATATCCGCGCCTTCGGCCTTCGCTTGCAACAAGCTACCGTTTGAGCCCGGCACACGCATGGCGTCGCCAAAGGTGCAAAAAATAACTTCAGGCCGACGGGCGATGTTCACGCAACGGTCTACGCGTTCCATGGGCAGTACACACACAGGGCAGCCTGGCCCGTGCACCATCTCAATGTTGTCGGGCAGCATTTGCTCGATGGCGTATCTAAAAATGGTGTGCGTATGACCCCCACAAAACTCCATCAGTTGCAGTGGGCGTTCGCGCTTGGGAAGCTGAGAGGCCAATTGGTGGATACCTTTTTTTAGCTCCAGCGCCCGGCGGTTGTCGCGGAATTCGTCGACGAATTTCATGAGAGCTCCTTGTCGGCGATGGCCATGGCCTCGCGCTGTTCGTTGATTTCGCCCAGTTGGTCCAAAATTTCGAGTGTGCGGGCCGCCTCGTCGGGGTCTATTCGGCTCATGGCAAAACCCACATGCACCAGCACCCAATCTCCCACGCAACTTTGCGCCGGGTGGTCTGCGTCCACCACGCAAGCGATGTTAATCTCACGCTTGACACCTGCAACAGACACCTTGGCCAGCAATTGATCTGGGTCTGTGATCTCTGTGATTTGTCCGGGGATTCCAAGGCACATAGGCGTTATCCTCTGTTTGCAGTGAGTTGTTGGGCGGCGGCTACAAGTGCCTGGCCCACGGATAATCCGCCGTCATTGGCGGGTACTTTCCGAGCTTGCAATACCTTGAAGCCGGCACCGCGGAGCTTTTCGGTCAAGTGCTCCATCAGTACGCGGTTCTGGCAGACGCCACCGCTCAAAGCGACAGTTTTAAAAGGGTGTTCTATTCGCAGCTGCAGGGCCGCATTCAGCAGACCGTTGGCAACGCCTAGATGAAACCGGTGCGCTATTTTGGCTGGCGAGACGCCTTGCCGCAGGTCTTGCAGCATCGCATCAAACAACGTGCTTGGCTCTAGTTGCGCTGGGCTAGTCGATTGATTAAAGAGCAGTGGGTAACCAGGGTGGGTATCGCGCCGCGCTTGGCTGGCAAGCTGCTCCAGTGCCATGGCTGCTTGTGCTTCATATTCCAGCGAGTCTTGACCGAGACCGAGCAGCGCGGCCGCCGCGTCGAATAGGCGGCCCGCAGATGTGCTCAACGGGCTATTACTTTGCTTGGCCATCATCGCCAGCAGTGTTTTTGTGGGTTTGTCGCGCAGGCAGCTGATGGCTTGTAGGTCTTGTTCGGGCAGGTGTCGCAGCCGAGCCAGCAAATTGCGCCACGGTTGGCGAGTGGCTTGGTCACCGCCGGGCAGCGGTGCGGCTTGCAAGCAACCCACGCGCTGACTTCGCTGGTAGTTGCAGAGCAATAGCTCGCAACCCCACAAGGTACCGTCATCGCCCAAGCCAGTTCCGTCGAGTGCCATGCCTAGCACCGCATCGCCGTTCAAGGGGTAGGCGTGTTCGCCAAGGCAGGCGGCAATGTGGGCGTGGTGGTGTTGCACCTTTACCTGATGTCGCGCGTTTTCCGCAGCCCAGCGACTGCTCTGGTAGTCGGGGTGCAGGTCTGACACCACGGTTTGCACGCGGTGATCATACAGCTGGCAGTAGTGCTTGATACTCTGCTGAAAGTCGCGGTAGACGCTCAGGTTTTGTAGCTCACCCAAGTATTGGCTCTGAATGAGCTGGCCGTGCTGCAGCAGGCAAAAGCTGTTTTTTAGTTCGCCGCCCACGGCCAATAGTGCTGAGGCGTGCTCGAAGCCGGGTGGCAAGGGGTGAGAGAGTGGGGCGAAACCGCGCGCGCGGCGCATCAGTTGCAAGTCGCCGTCTATTTCTCGCATAACAGAATCATCGAGCCGAAGCACGATATCCCGGTCGTGGTAGAGCACAGCGTCGCACAGGGGTGCTAGGCGCTCTGCCGCTTGGTGATTATCGATGCACTGCGCCTCGCCACTGACGTTGCCCGAAGTCATCAACACTGGCCCGCCAAAGCCGTCTAGTAATAAATGGTGCAGAGGCGTGTGGGCGAGCATAAAGCCCAGGGTATTGAGCCCTGGCGCCAGCGCGTTGGCCAGGGTGCACTCTGCGCGGCGACTCAAGAGCACGATGGGCGCCGCGGGGTCCAGCAGTGCCTGACGTTCCCGCTTGCTGATGTGACAATAGCGAGCAACCTCTTCCACTGAGCGAGCCATCAGGGCAAAGGGTTTACTGGGGCGGTGTTTGCGTTTACGCAGCTTGCTAATTGCAGCAGCATGGTGTGCGTCACAGGCAAGCTGGAAACCGCCCGTGCTTTTTATCGCCACAACGCTGCCTTGTTTCAGTTGATCAATACAGCGCTCAATACAGCGCTCCGTGAATACTCGATCATTGACACTAAATTGCAACTGCGGTCCGCAACGCGGGCAGGCGATGGGTTGGGCGTGGAAACGTCGATTGGCCGGGTCTTGATACTCTGCCACGCATGCCTCGCACATCGCAAAGGCCGACATGCTGGTCTTGGCTCGGTCGTAGGGAAGCGTGTAGGTGATAGAGAACCGTGGGCCGCAGTGGGTGCAGTTGCCAAAGGCATAGGCTTCTCGTCGATTCTGCTCGGCGACGCTTCTACCCAGAGCCTCATCAATGCAATCCTGGCAGCTGGCGGCGTCAGCCACCAGGCTGGTGCGAGTTTGCTCTTGCTCAGAACGCTCAATTTCAAAGCTTGTCTGCGGGGCTGCGGGTATCGCTAGGCGGTCGATGCTGTCTATTCGAGCCAGAGGCGGGCACTCGGCGAGCAAGCGCTCTACCAGCTGCTCGCGTTGGTTTTTGTCGCCTTGCGCCAGTATGCGTACGCCCTTGCCATCGTTGATCACGCTGCCGGTGAGTCCCAGGCTTCTAGCAATGCGCCATACCGTAGGCCTAAAGCCCACACCCTGCACCAAGCCGCGCACGCGAATGTGCTCGCAGCCTATGCCCGAGTGGTGGTCTGTTGACGTGGAGGCTACGTGGCTCATCAGTGCACCGTGCAGACCATGCAAGGGTCGTAAGAGCGAATGATGTGTTGTACCGCCACTGAGCTATCGGTATCTGCTGCCAGTGGTGCGCCGACCAGCGCTTGCTCCAGCGCACCGGGTTGACCGCTGGCGTCGCGGGGTGAGAAGTTCCAGGTGGTCGGCGCGATGATCTGGTAGTTGACTATTTTGCCTGCCTCGAGGCGCACCCAGTGTCCGAGACTACCGCGCGCCGCCTCAACCAAACCTGCACCCTCTCCGTTGGCCGCCGCCTTGCCATGATTGATAAAAGGATCTTGGGGTTGTATTTCACTGGCCCAGCGCAACATGGCTTGGCTGACACGGGCGAGTTCAATTAGCCTGGCAAGTTCGCGGCTAAATACGTTGCTGCCCTGTTGTTGCACCAAGTCCACAAATAAAGGGTGGCCGTCCACTCGTTGGCGTGCCAGTGCCCCGACTTCTATCACCGAGCCTGCCATTCGTGGGGCTTTGCACCAACTGTAGGCTTCGCCCTCCGCGTAGGCGGGTTGGGTTACGCCTTCGCTAGGGTGTCGGGCTGTCTGCTCGTCGCTCATCCACGCGTGGCTGATGTCTTCGCGGATGTCGGCTGCTTCTAGCCCCTGTGCGCCTGCTTCACTGAGGCCTTGGGCAAACAGCGGCTGGCCATCGGTTTGGGCATATGCGCCAAAACTCATGGGGGTGGCGAGGCTGGAGCCCAACGCGTATAGATCGAGCGCGTCGGCCAGACGACAAAAGCGAGCCAGATCACCGTCTGGGAACTGCTCTACCAATTGCTCAAGCTGCTGTTTGCTGCCTAGAGCCGTGACTTGCTCCAGCTCAGCGCCGCCAAATACAACGCGCTTTAAAAAGAGTTGGAAGCGGCGAATGTGTTGTTCGAGCTTGCTGCGCTCACCACGGTCAATGGATCGGGTAGTGCCACCCGGTTGAATAGCCAGCGAGTGAGGCCACTTGCCGGCCAGCAGACCGGTGATGTGTAACCACTCGGCTCGCGCTTGTAAAACCTCTGGCATGGCGGCGCCCGTCTGAGCCTTGAATCGAGCTTGTATTGTTTTGTGCCACGTATGCTCGCTGTAGTGTGCGCGCGCGAAGTCAGGCATAAAAAACAAATAGAAGTGACTCAGGTGGTCTGCAAGGTTTTCGGTGGCTAGTACCAAGTTGCTGGCCAGTAGGCCATTGGGAGTGGTTTCAATGCCCTGCGCAGCACCGAGCGCACGCGCGGCGGCTACCGATTGCGCCACAGAGCAGATGCCGCAAATGCGCGGCGTGATAGCGAGGGCGTCTTCGGCGGCGCGCCCCTTGAGCATTTGCTCAAAGCCGCGGAACAAAGGCGAGTTGACCCAGGCGCGTTCTACCCGCTGGCCGGATTCATCCGACTCTATGCGAACTTCCAAGTCCCCCTCGACACGATTGAACGGCCCGAGAATCCTACGCGTGCTACTCATCGTGCTCTCCCGTGTCGGGCGCTCGTTGCAAGGAGGTAGCTGTCGCGTTCTTGCGCAACCGCTCGGGGGTGGCCGCCTTTGACAGTGAGGCCAGTGCCACAAACCATGCTTTGGGCATATCGGTGGGCAAACCTACCGGAATACCCGCAATTTTTGGCGTGCGGGCGTAGCTGCCGCGCGGCCTCTCGAAGTCCGGTGCGGTGCAGTTGATACAGGGGTAGCCCCCGCGCAGGCAGGAGCCCTCGCCATTCCACAAACGGGTGTTGCAATCGGCCCGCGCCTGTGTGCCGAGGCATCCCTGATGTTCCATCATGCAGCCCAAATGCCCGGGCGCCTCGGCGCTGGCCTTGTATTCGTAGTACTCGTTGCGCGGACAGCCGTGATGCACTAAGTGGTCTGTGTATTGACGCGGCCGCGCCAAGGAGTCGAGGTCGTCTTTGTTGAAGTCGTTTTGAGCCAGGCGCGTGAGTGTGTCGAGTACCCAGTTGGGGTGGGTGGGGCAGCCCGCAATATTCACAACCGGCAATCCACCGGGGGCGTGCCAGTCCGGGCTCAGTAAGCCGCCGAGCTGCTCGCCCTCGTATTGCAAGCCGCAGGCGTCGGTGATGTTTTCTCCGCTGGCGGTTATCCCGCCAAATGCGGCGCAGCTGCCGACAGCCACCGTGGTGCCCGCTCGAGCGCTGAGCACCCGGAGCCATTCCATGGTGCTGCGTTGGCTGCCACCGAGCCGATGAAACAGCCCCGTGTTGTTAGGGCCGCGCAACACGGAGCCCTCAAGGCAGAGTATGTCCAGCTCTCTCACGCCATCTTCGATGTCCTGCAGTAGCTGCAGCAGGCTCTCTCCGCAGGTTTCGCTCAGGGAGGGGTGCCAGAGTAAATCGATGCCCGCCAGCTCCAGCGCGTCGTACAGCGTGGGAGACTCCGCGTTTAGCAGCGACATGCTACAGCCTCCGCACCCCCCCGACTGTAACCACAACAAGCTCTGTCGATCAGTCATGGGCAGTCTCCTGTTCATCCAGGGGAAGACTGAGCCGGAAAACAGCACCGTGTTCGTCGCTGTTGCTCGCGCTGAGATTGCCGCCGCACTGACCGGTCGCCAGTCCGTAGCTGATAGATAGGCCAAGGCCTGTCCCTTTTCCTACGGGTTTGGTGGTAAAGAAAGGGTCGAAAACGCGAATGA
>JBMYWE010000146.1:0-6588 GCA_049607125.1 Granulosicoccaceae bacterium
GGGTGTGCGAGTTGTTCGCGGATCGGAGAGCTGCCATGCCGTGTCCAGCTGCCACGGCGGGGGATGCCCGGTGGCGCCACTGCGCTATTGTGGGAGATCATCCCCGATGAGCGAATGGGGTGTGCGAGTTGTTCGCGGATCGGAGAGCTGTCATGCCGCGTCCAGCTGCCACGGCGTAGGGATCAGTGGGCGGCTCTAAGCCCGTTGTGGCTTCTCTGTCACCCAGAGGGTAATCGTACCGTCCACCACCACGGTGTCGTCGTCGCGAAGCGCTTGCACTCGAATCGGCACTTCGGTGTCTTTTTGAAAGCTTGCAGGGTCAACCGTCGCAATCGCGCGAATCCGGATTGTCTCGGATTTGGCAGGGTAGTCTACCGCCATGCGCTTGGGCAGCCAGCGCAGATGCTTGGGAATACTCGCTTCGGCCACCATACCCATGGCCATCTCCAAGCCGTTGCAAATGGCGATCACGTGCACCGTGCCTATATGGTTTTGCACTCGGCGGCGACGCCTAAAGCGCACTTCGGCGCGGCCTGGTTCCATACTATGTAACACCGGAGAGACGGTGCCGAAATAGGGGGCTTTGAAGCACACCACGCGGCTGAATAGCCAGTTGCCAAATGGGAGTTTCTGAAATTTTTTATGCAGAGCGAGAACCGACATGGAGATTCCTATGCAAGTTGCGGAAAGCCTGTAGTTTAAACGGCAGTGTCGTTGGCCTGCACCTAGCCGATCCGCTCAATACCAGCGAGCGATGAGCGATTGTAGATTGGCCAGCGCGTCTTCTAAATGCCGCCACTGGGTCTCGGTGGCAGGCAGGCCAAAGCGGATAGCCGAAGGGTTCTTAAACAATCGGGTGAAAACCGCCTGACGCGCCAAAGCTTGATGCAGCGCCAGAGCATGTTCGCTGCAATGCCATTGAAAGAGTGCGCAGCCGCCAGTCGGTGGCAGCTGGTACTCGCGCAGCAATTCCACCATCTGCTGTTCGTCTTGCAGCAGGCGCTCGCGCGTTTGTTGTTGCCATGCGCGGTCTCGCAGCGCCTTGGTGCTGACCCAACGCGACGGGGCATTGATTGTCCACGGGCCAAGCTTTTCACGTAGTTGCTGCAACAGTTCGCGCTGGGCGCAGACAAAACCCACCCGCGCGCCCGCCAATCCAAAGAACTTGCCCAGCGAGCGCAGCACCACCAAACCCGGTGATTGGCTATCTGCCGCGAGGCTGTGCTCGGGCGTGACATCCATAAAGGCCTCGTCCACTACCAGCCAGCCGCCGCGCGCAGCGAGTGAGCGGTGCCAACTCAGCAGTTGTTGTCGTGTGAATCTAGCGCCACTCGGGTTGCAAGGATGAATAAGCACCAATACGTCTAAGCGGTCAATCGCGGCATCAATAGCTTCGGCGGCGACCGGCTCAACAGCGTGACCCGCTGCCCGCCAAGCGGCAGCGTGTTCAGCGTAGCCCGGGTTGAGCACCGCCACACGCGAATTGAGGCGCAAGTGGGGCAGTGCTTGAATTGCTGCCTGGCTGCCCGCCACCGGAAGTAGATCCGGTGCACCGTAGTAGTCCCGAGCGGCGAGCTCTAGTTCGTCCTCATCTTCGGGCAGGCGTAGCCAACAACGTTCTGGAATGGCTGGCACCGGCCAGCCAGAGAGGTTGATTCCGGTGGACAAATCCAGCCAGTGTTCCAGTGGGATACCGTATTCGTGTGCGGCGGCACTGAGACGCCCTCCGTGGTGCAACATAGCCGTGTGCCTCAGAGAAATAGATGGCTGGGAAAAACCAGCGTAACAATGACCAACAACCACAACAACAGAGCGCGATCAACCAAGCGCAAGCTGCGGGTGATGTCGGTGGCGTCGGGTGCCGGGCCTTCCCCGAGCAGGGGACGTGCTTGAGTTGTTCCGTGGTAGCGCGCGCTGCCACCGAGCAACACCCCCAGAGCGCCGGCGCCAGCTGCCATCACTGGGCCTGCATTGGGGCTCTTCCAGTGGCCGCCTTGCAGGCGCCAACAGTGCAGCGCACGCGCCGTGTTGCCAGCGAGGGCATAGCTCAGCGCGGTGAGGCGGGCGGGCACAAAATTGAGCGCGTCGTCGAGCCGCGCAGCGGCCCAACCAAATTTCAGATAGCGTGTGTTTTTATAGCCCCACATGGCATCCAGCGTATTGCTCATGCGGTACATCACAACTCCCGGGACACCGAACAGACAGAACCAGAAAATGGCGGCAAAGATTGCATCCGCACCGTTTTCCAGCACCGACTCGACTGTCGCGCGCGAGATGCCTGCTTCGTCGATGTCGGCGGTGTCACGGCTAACAATACGGCTCAGGTGATGACGTGCTGCTTCAATATTGTGGGCGCGCAGGGCGGTGGCGATGGGCTCTGCGTGCTGGCCCAAACTGCGCCAGCCCACGGCAAAATACAGCAAGATCGCCGTGGCGTAAGGGGCCACCACGGTGTTTTGGACAGTCGTGGCCAGCAACACAAACGGCAGCACCGTGAGCGCCAGCGCCAAAACCCCGGCCAGCTCCGTGCGGCGGTAGAGCCAGCCTTCGACTCGCTTCGCCCAGCGGCCGAAGCCCACCAGCGGATGCCAGCGCTTAACCTCGCCAAACAGCGCATCGAGTAACAGAGCGGCGAGGGTGGAAAAGGCACTGATCATCTAGCGCCTGTCCACGTGGCATCAGCGCACAATAACCTGCAGGCTTGAACCTGAAAATCGGTTGAGTTTGAATTGCGCATCCAAAACTTCGCTAAGCGAGCGTGGCGGGCGCGGAGTGCTGGTATCGCCATCGGAACCTTCTGTCTGTTGCTCATGAGTTGTTTGCGAAACCTCGTCTACCAAGCGCCTGCAGAGCCACCTCTCGAAAGTGTTCTGCTTGGCGAACAACCGATCCAAGAGAAATCAGTCGACCTTGTCTCGGGGTTGGTCAGGCCAGTGATTGTCAAAACACAGGGTGTCGAGAGACACCGCGTCGCGCCAGTGCTCTTCGCGCAGCATGGGCTGTATATAAAAACTGTCGACGGGACCAAGACACAAAATGGCGAGTGCTTGACTGCCCTCGGGCAGTTTTAGCAGAGCGCCAAGCTCTGCGGGTTCGAACATGGACACCCAACCCAAGCCGAGGTTTTCGGCGCGGCTGGCGAGCCATAGGTTTTGAATAGCACAGGCCACCGAACTCACGGCCATCTCTCGTGGCATGGTGCGCCGACCGAAAACTGTACCGTCGTCTGGCGCCAGCGCTACCACAAAGAGTTCGGCGCATTCGCGCACACCCTCAACTTTGAGTGACAAGAATTCATCTTGTCGTCCTCCCAGTGCTTTGGCTGTGAGGAGGCGTTCTTGTTCCACCAGATCGGCAATGGCACCCCGAAGCGCAGTGTCAGAGATGCGGATAAAACGCCAAGGCTGCATCAGACCCACGGAGGGAGCCTGATGCGCTGCGCCAAGCATACGCAGTAACACATCTGGAGCGATCGTCGAGTCTGGCTTGAAGTGGCGCATATCGCGTCGCTCCGCGATAACTCTGTAGACGGCCTCGCGTTCTCGCTGATCGAAGATTGTAGAGTTGCTTGGGGTGGCTTCGGGCATTGGCACAGTCTGGTCCGCGAGTGTAGATCAATTCTTCTACCGGACCGCCACCGACAAAGTGTTTGGCGAGAATGCGGTCAAGATTGGCTTCAATGATATTGTAATACCAAATGTCACCTGATTGCACAGACCGCTGTGCCTGACTTACCAATCGAGAAACGCCTCGCCAAGCATATCGAATAATTATTGTGATTCAGCGTCCTATGTACCTCACGGACCAACGCTCGCCAGCAGGTGTAGTTTGTGGTGGCTCATGTGGGTCCATAAGCCGAGTTACCGAAAGTTTGAGCTATGGCGTTTGCCGTTTATCACTGCCAGGATTTTGGTTCCAGACAACCGCGCCAGATCGGTACTGCCGCGGCCTCCATCGAACAGGCCCATCACGGCTTCAATTAAAATCAGTTCGGCCTTTGCAGCCGCTGCATACAGTAGCTCGCGACAATGTGATTATCCCCGAACCACAGGATTAGTTGCTGTATCCGCGTGCAACCGGCACGTTAGAGTAACTTCGGGTCTAAGAAATCGGGGCCAGTTTTGAAAAAAAAACGTACGTGCGTGCCGCGCTTGCTGTGATTGCGAGCGTGTACAGCGGTGGCGGCGGTTTTGCCTTGGCCTGATGCAGGCGCGGCAACAATCGGCGCATGGCACGCGCGCATTAGCTCAGGCACGAGCATAGCAGTTGTTGATAGAGCAAAAGAAGAGGTGGAACCCGCTCTTCCTTTCGCGCCGGGCGTGCGTTTAGCTATTCGGAGGGGGAGGGGACTGGCTTGTTTTATGTTTGAGAGTACGCACCGGTTTCCCGTTTAATGCTGCGGGCGGGTTGCCGGTGGAACACCAGAAACGATGTGTGAAACGCACGGCAGGAAAGTGAGAGCGTCAAATGCGTGTGCGACATGTGTGGGTCGGTTGGAGATCTTAAATTGGATAAAGTGACGGTTAAGAATGGGCTAGCCGAACGCGAGAACGACGCATTTTCTCTCAACGAATCAAGGAGGGATTTTGCCAGTACGGTAAGTGATAGCTAGATTGCAGGGCCGCTTTTGCCCAAGTTGGCAGGCAATTCCACAGGTGCAGCGTGCCTGCCCAGCTCGGCAGAGTCTCGCGCGATGGGTAGTGAGACTCCGCCTAATAATTTGTTCTCGTCGAAAGCTGGCTTTTCGCAGATCAGCGGCCTTATTGCTCGCGGCTTATCGAAACGCCAAATCTCGCAATAACAAAGCGATCGACGGGACGTAGATTAACAGAGCCGTCATACAAAAGAGAATGAGTATAAACGGTAGGGTGCCGCGAATAACCTCGAAGTACGGGCGGTTGAAGATTGCGATGGCGGTAAAAATATCACAGCCAAAGGGTGGGGTAGCGGAGCCAATAGCCATTTGCAACGTCACCATCACGCCGACTAGCACTGGGTCTAGCCCGACGGATTCGACAATCGGCATAAAGATAGGGGTGAGTATAAGTAGCACCACTAGCGAGTCGACAAACATACAGCCGACAAAGAAAGCGAGGGCGATCACGATCAGCACGTGCTCTTGTGAAGCATCCTCTAGGTTGAGCGGCGCGAGCAAGTCTTGGGGGATCTGTTCGAACGATATATACCACGAGAATGCCTGGCCCACACCGACGAGTACAAAGACCACGGCGGTGATCAAACCGGTACTCAATGCCGAGTCGAAAATATCCGCCAATTTGAGTTCGCGGTAAATCACGCATTCGATGATCAAGGCGTAGAGCACAGAAAACGAAGCAGCCTCGGTCGGCGTGACAGCTCCCGAGTAGATGCCGCCGACGATCAACGCAGGAAAGCCGAGTGGCAAAATAGCCTTGCGAACCGAGACTAGCTTTTCGGCCCAGCTTGTCTTATCTACCAGGGCGATCTCATCGGCGTGTTTGACGCTGTAGATATAGCAATACGCGCTAAACAGCAGAGCCAGAACAATACCCGGCCCGATGCCGGCGACAAACAGCTCACCCACGCTGGCGTTGGCAAGCGTACCGTAGAGGATCAATCCAATACTCGGAGGGATCAAAAAGGCGATGTCGCTGGCATTGATGATCAGCGCCATGACAAAGCTATCTTTGTAGCCTGCTTGCAGTAACTTGGGTCGCATAATCTGCCCGACTGAGACCACTGTTGCCTGGGTTGAACCCGACACCGAACCGAACAAGGTACAGCTGATGCAGGTGGTGATTGGCAGGCCGCCACGCATGTGGCCAACAAAGCTCTGGATCAAACCGAGAAGGTTATTCGCCGTGTGGCCACGGGTCATGATGTCGGCAGCCAGAATAAACATAGGCACAGCTATCAGCGCATTGGGGGAGATGCCCGTAACCATTTGCTGAATCACTACTTGCGGGTCCGTACCCGAGAAATGAATCAGTCCAATCAGTGCACCTATCGCCAGCGGTACGATCATGGGGAAGCTCATAAACAGCAAAAACACCATCACCGAGACCAGTGTGAATGTGACCACATAGGTGTCTAGCTCGCCTGCCCAAGCGTCGTGGAGCAGCTGCATAAATTCGCTCATACGCTTTCTCCGAATTCATCTTTACTTTCGATATGGCTGGCAGAGGTGAAGATTTCTGGGTGTTGCAGATTCATCCAGAAGCCCGCCAGATACTGAATGCCCGCCATGGCCAGCCCGATCGGGATAATGGAGTAGACGATATACATTGGGAACTGCAGCGCCGGGCTGAGGCGGTTGAGATCCTTGAGTTCCAGCACATAAAAATAAGAAATGTAGGCGAGGTAGAGCATCAGTAGGCCGGTGCTCAGAGCGATGGCGGTGGCCATTAGCTTGCGAGTTCTGTCGCCTAGCGCGTCGTAGACAGCTGTCATACGGATATTTCGACCCTGGCGCACAGCGTAGGCAAAGCCGACAAAAGTCACCACCACAATAAGAAACTGGTTGAGTTCTTCTGCAAAAAAAATACTTCGGTTAAAATAGTAACGACCTATCGCGTTAGCCGTCGAGTTGATCATCATGGTGAGGACGGA
>JBMYWE010000147.1:0-6528 GCA_049607125.1 Granulosicoccaceae bacterium
CCGGAGGCCAGGCCAAGCTCTGGTTCGCGCGTGAATTCCAGCGGTAAATCAGCCATGTCTTCGGCATCCACATAGGGCGGGTTGCTGACAATTAAATCGTAACCTGAAGCGCCAGTTGGCAAAGCTTCAAACCATGATCCTTGGTGCCAGGCGTGTAAATTTAGGCCGTTGAGCTGGGCGTTGTTTTGAGCAACGGCCAGCGCCGACGGGCTAATGTCCGTAGCCTCGACGATCGCGTCGGTGCGCTCACTGGCGATGGCCAGCGCAATGGCGCCGCTGCCCGTGCCCATATCGAGTACCCGCGGTGAGGCTTTGCCTTGCAGTAGCAGCAGGCATTGTTCTACTAGTATTTCTGTGTCGGGGCGCGGGATAAGGGTGTCGGGGGTGACTTGCAGCTCGAGTGTCCAGAATGCGCGCTCACCGGTGATATAGGCGCTGGGCTCTCCACTGGCGCGGCGTTGCACCAAGGCGGAGAAACCCTGTGTTTGATCCGGGCTAAGCATCTGGTCGGAGTGGCTGATCAGCTTGCTGTCTGGCCACTGCAGGTGGTGGCAAAGCAAAATACTCGCCTCGAAGCGCGGGTTTTCGAGTTGCGCCAGTTCGCGCTGCGCTCTGGTGAGCACTGCCGCGACACTCTGCTCTGTCACTGCTTGGAGAGCTCCGCCATGAGGTCGGCTTGGTGCTCGCTCAGCAGCGGGTCGATGACGGAATCGAGCGCGCCGGCCATGATCTCATCAAGCTTGTATAACGTTAGGTTGACGCGGTGGTCTGTGACGCGTCCCTGCGGAAAGTTGTAGGTGCGGATGCGCTCAGACCGGTCGCCGCTGCCCACTTGCAGCCGCCGCGATTCGGATTCTTCGGCCTCGGCTTTGCTGACTTCGATGTTCATCAGGCGTGACTGCAGCAGCGCCATCGCCGCAGCGCGGTTCTTGTGCTGCGAGCGTTGATCTTGGCATTCCACTACCAAACCGCTGGGCTTGTGTGTGATACGAATGGCAGAGTCGGTTTTGTTGACATGCTGGCCGCCCGCACCCGAGGCGCGAAAGGTGTCTACGCTCAAATCAGCCGGGTTGATGTTGACCTCTTCGAGGGCCTCGATCTCGGGCAGTATGGCCACCGTGGCCGCCGAGGTGTGAACGCGGCCCTGGGATTCGGTTTCTGGCACGCGTTGTACGCGGTGGGCGCCGGATTCGAACTTCAATCGCGAGTAGGCTCCATCGCCGATAATGCGGCTTACAGCTTGGCGGTAACCGCCGTGCTCGCCTTCGTTGGCGCTGACCATCTCCATGCGCCAGCCTCGATTTTCGGCGTAGCGGCCGTACATTTTTAACAGGTCGCCGGCAAATATCGCCGCCTCGTCGCCGCCGGTGCCCGCGCGCACTTCGAGAAAAACGTTGTTGTCGTCGCGCGGGTCGCGCGGTAGCAGCAAGATTTGCAAATCAGCTTCAAGTTTTTCAATGCGCGCTTGGGCGTCACCAATCTCTGCCTGTGCCATCTCGCGCATTTCAGGGTCGCTGTCTTCGGCCATCTCCCGTGCAGCAGCTAAGTCTTCTTGCGCGCCGGTGTAGTCGTTGAAGTGGGCGCTGATCGGCTCGAGCTGGGCGTACTCTTTAGAAAGAGCTCGAAAATTGTTTTGGTCGGCGATGGTCTCCGGGTCCCCAAGCAGGACACCGACTTCGGCGTGGCGTTCAACTAGAGCTTGCAATTTGCGTTCTATCGAGGGGGTCATTGGGTCTCGTCATCCAGGCCGTACAGTCGTCGCGCGGCGTTGAGCGTATCGGTGTCGTCGCGCGAGGCGGCAGTTCGCATCGCACGGGTGGGGGAGTCGATCAGCTTGTTGGTCAAAGCTCGAGCCAGCTGTTCGAGCACTTTTTCTGCTTCGTCGCCAGCGGCGAGTCTGGCCTTGGCTTTGCGCAGTAACTCCTGTTGTTGCTCGACGGCGCGGTCGCGTACCGCACGCACGGTGTCTACCGCTTGCAAAGAGCGCAACCAGCCCATGAATTCTTCAGTCTGGTGCTCGATGATCTCCTCAGCCTCATCCGCGGCTTGTTGGCGCGAACGGCGGCCTTCGTCGACAATGTGTTCGAGGTCATCGACGGTATAGAGGAATACATCGTCGAGCTCGCCCACCTCGGCTTCGATGTCGCGCGGCACGGCTATGTCGACCATCAGCATTGGCTCGCGGCGACGCTTTTTGATGGCGCTCTCCACCGCGCCCTTGCCAAATACAGGTAGCGGCGAGCCAGTGGAGGCAATCAGCACGTCGGCCAGGTGCATCACATCGTGTAGCTGGGTTAAAGGGACAGCGCGTGCGCCAAATTCTGCGGCCAGCGCTTCCGCGTTGGCCAAGGTGCGGTTGACCACGATCAGGCGCTCGACTCCCTGGCCGTGCAAGTGGCGCATGGCCAGCTCTGCTGTTTCTCCCGCGCCGAGCAAAAGAGCGGTTTTGCCGCTCAGGTCGCCAAAGATTTGTTTGGATAGCTGCACCGCCGCAAAGGCGACCGATACCGGCGAGGAGCCGATGGCGGTGTCCGAGCGCACCTTCTTGGCGACGGTAAACGCGTGTTGGAACAATCGGTTCAAGTGGCGGCCCAGCGTGCCTTCGTTTTCGGCGGCCTGCCAAGCTGACTTCATTTGACCAAGGATTTGAGGCTCGCCTAGTACCAGGGAATCGAGACCGCTGCATACCCGCAAGAGGTGCTTAACTGCGTCGCGCTCGCTGTGGCTGAACAAATAGGGTTCAAGCTGGGAGCGCTCAATGCCGTGGGTCTGCTCGAGCCAACGCAGTAACTCGCCGAAATTTTCGCCTTCGAGGTTGCAGTAGATCTCGGTGCGGTTGCAGGTGGAGACGATGGCAGCCTCTTGAACATCTTGAACTTGCACCAGTTGTTGCAGGTCGATAGACAGACGTTCGGGCGCAAATGCGACTCGTTCGCGGATTTCTACCGGTGCGGTGTGATGATTGAGGCCCAGGGCGAGTAATGACATGGGGTTATTCTATCGCGAAATCAGCGTATTGCGTTGGATTGATGTGAAATCTTGCCATGATCCATTCCCGCCGTGCTTTTGAGCCCCTTTTCGGTGGCCTTGGCTTGTGTTTGTAATAGCCTGCGGTGCAGCCTAGCTTGCCGCTTTCTGCCAGTCTGTGCAGCGCTTCAATGAATAGGTGTTTGCATAGCTTGGGCCAGAGGGCGGCAGTGCGTAATTGCATGGACGACGGCGTACCAGTTGCCAAAATACTGGCGAAGTGGTTGCTTGCACTCCTGCGTCTGCCAATTTTAATACGCATTGGTTTTTAGCGCAGCTGAGCTAGACTACTGCCTTAGTGGCCCACTATATAGAGCGCCCTGAATTGACTTACCCGCAACGCCTGTGCGGGCACAGAGGTAATGCGGAGAATGAAACCTAACTTACTCACCCTGATAGCCCTCAGTCTTGCGCTGCAAGGCTGCGCGACGGTGACAAAATCGGCCGTGAGTGAGGATGCGTCAAACTCGCAAGACTACGAGGCGCAGGGCGAGCTCATGTACCAGATGCTGGTGGCGGAGATGGCGGGACGCCGCGGTCGGGTCGATCTGGCGATGGACGGCTATCTCAAGGCATCGCGCTCAATCGACGACCCGCGACTAGCGGAGCGTGCAGCGCGTCTGGCGGTTTACGCTAAGGCCTGGGACAGCGCGCTAGAGGCGGGGCAGCGTTGGGTTGATTTGGAACCGGATAACATCAATGCCCACCGCTTGCTGGTGGGTGTGCATCTCAAGCACGAAGATGTCAAAGCCACCGCTGACACCTACGAACGTATTCTCGAGTTGACCTCGCAGCCGTTTGACGAGGGCGCTGGCAGTGTACTGACCTCGCTGGCACGCGAGCCACAATTGCCATTGGCGGTCAAAGTGGCGCAGGAGTTGTCCAGTCGTCATCCAAAGAGCGCGATGGGGCACTTTTTGGTGGCGCGTCTGGCGGCGGCTGCGCAAATGAATGACACCGCGATTGATGCCTTTGATCGAACCCTGGAGCTGGAGCCCGACTTGGGGCGAGCCAACCTGTATCGCGCTCAGTTGAAATCGTCAATGGGGCATACCGATGAGGCGCTCAGCGATCTGCACGCCTATCTCAAGCGCAAGCCAGACGACATTCCGTCGCAGCTGGGGCTGGCGAACTTGCTGGTTGATGTGGGTCGCCACGCTGAGGCTGAAGCGCATGCCAACACTTTGTTTCAGCGCTACCCAGACAACGGAGAAGTGGTGTTTGAAATTGGCCTGATGGCCATAGATAGCAAACGCTTTGATGCGGCTCAGACGTACCTCAAGCGGTCGGTTGAGCTGTTGTACAAAACCAGCGAGGCTCATTATTTTATTGGGCGAGTGGCGCAGACCAGGCGAGAATACGCAGAGGCGATGTCAGCCTACGATCAGGTCAGTGATGGGCAATATCAGCTCGATGCAGGCATTCGAGCAGCTGAACTGTCTGCGACGAGCGAAAGTCTAGAGGTCGGTTTGGCGCGTTTGTCCAGTTTGAGCGGGCAGTTTGCCACCGAAGATTCCGCTCGCCGGCTGGCGCTGGCCGAGGCCAATATTTTGCAGAGTGCCGGTGAGCAAAAGCAGGCACTGGAGGTGCTGAATCGAGCGTTGGAGGCTCAGCCCAGCGATCGCGATATCCGCTACGCGCGTGGGCTGGCGGCGGAGCAGGCGGGTGATAGCCTGTTGTTTGAGGCGGATATGCAGGCGCTGGTGAAGCAAGATCCAAACAATGCGCACGCGATGAATGCACTGGGATATTCGTTGGCTGAGCGCGGCGAGAGGCTGGAAGAGGCGAAACAATTAATCGAACGAGCTTATCAAATCAAGCCCGATGACCCCGCTATTATCGATAGCATGGGTTGGGTGCATTTTAAGTTGGGCGACTATCCTGCAGCTATCGAGCACTTGCGCCGAGCCTACGAGCTGATGCGCGATCCTGAGATCGCAGCGCATTTGGGCGAGGTCTTGTGGTTGGCGGGGGAGCGAGAAGAGGCGCAGCAATTGCTCGAAGCGGCGCTGGATGAATCACCTGGCGACGATCGTCTGCGCGCAGTTCAGCGCAAATTTAAGCCTTAGAGGAACCTGCCCGTGACAGTGCTGAACCGGCTGTGGATACTGCTGCCGACCCTATTGTTGTCTGCCTGCCAGACGCCACCCCCCAAAGAGCTGCCAGATATCATTATCATGCCAGCCACGCAGGTTCGCGGTGAGACGGCACTCGAGCGGTTTGAATCGCGTCAGGCAATATTAAAGCGGCTCGACTATTGGCAGCTGGGAGGTAAGCTCACCGTCAAGGGCAACGAGAGGCCAACGACCGCTCAGTTGGTGTGGAATCAGCGGGGTCAGACATCAGCCCTAGATCTCAGCGGGCCTGTGGGGATTGGCAGTGTCACGCTCGAGATAACACCAGGCGCCTCCACGCTTACACGCGGTAACGGCAAGTCGGTACAGGCGCGCACACCAGAGGAGCTGATCGAACGCGTGATTGGATGGCCAATGCCGGCTTCTCTGCTGCGCTGGTGGGTCGTTGGTGTGGCTGATCAGGGGCAGTTGCTCTCCATAGACTCCGATGGTCGGCCCGAGCAGTTTCAGTACGCTGAATGGACCGTGAGTTACTCGAATTATCGCGAGCTCGAGGGTTTGCCGTTGCCCGAAAAGATGCTTATTACCGATGGGCACCTAGAGCTTCAATTAAGTCGGGCGCGCTGGCAATTGCATCCCGAGCCGGCCGATGCCAGGTCGCGGCGCCTGCGCATTCCCGGTGTGGATGACTGAAGTGAGCAATGCGCTTGATTGGAGTGAGGGTTGGTCGGCTCCGGCCAAGCTCAACTTGTTTCTGCATATCACCGGTCGGCGCGACGACGGGTACCATCTTTTACAGACAATATTCCAACTACTCGATTGGGGCGATACGC
Source organism: Granulosicoccaceae bacterium (assembly GCA_049607125.1). Lineage (GTDB taxonomy): Bacteria > Pseudomonadota > Gammaproteobacteria > CALCKW01 > CALCKW01 > CALCKW01. The sequence continues at coordinate 5,936 of JBMYWE010000147.1, forward strand.
TCGATTTTCGCCTGCGCGAGGATGGGCGGATACAGCGTGTTAACCAAGTCGAAGGAGTGCCCGAGACAGAGGACTTGACCGTGCGTGCCGCACTTGCCTTGCAGCGTCAGTCGGGCACGTCGGTGGGCGCCGATATTCGCCTGCATAAGGTTCTGCCTATGGGTGGAGGTGTCGGTGGTGGCAGCAGTGATGCGGCAACGACCTTACTGGCACTCAACCTTCTTTGGGGGTTGCATTGGGGAGTGGATGAGCTAGCGGATCTTGGTGCTTCGCTAGGGGCTGATATTCCGGTGTTTGTGCGCGGTGAAACCGCGTGGGGTGAGGGTATCGGTGAGGTTTTGTCTCCGCTTGAATTGCCCGAGCGTTGGTACCTCGTGGTGCACCCGGGTGTGCATATTTCGACTGCAAAATTATTTCAGTCAAAGTGTTTGACAAGGGATAAGCCTGTAGTCATAATTGCTGACTTCATTGACGGCAGTTGCTCAAACGTCTTTGAGCCGGTTGCTGCGCAGTTGTACCCTGAGGTACAAGCGGTGCTCGATTGGCTTAGTGAGCACGCAGGTCGCCAGTCGCGAATGACAGGCACCGGTGCA
>JBMYWE010000148.1:0-6481 GCA_049607125.1 Granulosicoccaceae bacterium
GAAGCAACTCTGCTGTAGCTGAGCTGGGCAGACTTCGGTTGCGGGTAAGTGATGCTGAACCCGGTAGTACTGTCAAAGTGCTGCTTAAATCGAAATCAAACAACTTAAGACTCTTCCCCGCAACCGATACTTTGTATCGGTTGCATGCCCAATCAACCTCAGGTGAATACTATTTGAATTTTGGCGGGCAGATGCAGATCTCGAACGGCAAAGTTGGCTGGATGAGCGAAGATATAGAGGTTGAGACAACCTGTCAGACTAGGGGCTAAGCTAGTTACTCTCTGGGGAACTATCCTAGCCTTTGGGTGGCGCGCACAAAGGCGTTAATCTCTTATCAGTGCATAAATACCGCTGCCCAAACATGCCACTGAAACACCTGCCAGAAGATATAGTGCTTGCAGCTCTAACATATAACCGCCCGTTTCCTGAAAGCTGAGCAGTTCTGAAAAGTTGCCAATGACCATAACCAACATCATCTGTATGGCGATAAGCACACCTGCAATACGGCTAAATACGCCCGCTATTAACAAGATAGGTGCGACCAGTTCTCCCACGAGAGAGAACCAAGCAAAGAAGGTAGGAAACTCCAAGGAATCTAACTTTGGAGCAAAAGTTTGGACAATCTCTGGGCTCTGAATTTTAGCCATGCCGTGCAGCAGTAGAAGAATACCAACAGCTAGGCGTAGAACCAATTTACCTGCGTCGTTACCTTGGGTGTGCGGTAGCTTTATATCTTCAAACATGAGAGTGACTCTACCAAGAACGGATTAGTGGGAGAGTCCATATTTTGCGTTGATTGGTTGAAAATTAATGTGATCAGCTGCAAATATTTTGGGCCATCTTACGTTGTAACTAGGAGAATTTGTGTTTTTTTATCTGCTTAATCGTTAGCTTTACGCTTGAATTGCAAGTGTTGCAAAATTAATTTTGCGCTACAAAAAGTAGAAATTTAGCCCTGGACCGAACGGCGGCACAGGGCTCAAGTCTGTAAATTCCGGCTGTTTGCTGCATTAAGACAGATATCGTTGGCAAGCTAGAATGCTTAGTCAGGGAAGATAGCCTTGTCCCCGCTGCCGAGAAAGCAGATAGCCAATGCGCCGAGTAAATACATGAACTCGGCTTCCAGTGCGTGGCCACGACCGGGGATTAGTACCAGCAGGTTGGCACTGCTGATAACCAATAGGGCGATCAGCATGTACAGCACGACAAAGCCCGCAGCCAACCGGCTCGCTATGCCCAAGATGATCATCAGCGGAGCCGCAATTTCAAAGAAGTACACAACGTAAACGGCGTTCTCGGGCAAATTGATGGCGGCCATGTTACTGGCGAATTCGCTGAGTTGCTCGGGAAATACTGCTTTCTGGACACCGGCCACCAAGAGCATTAGCCCCACCGTCAGGCGAAGAAGCACCAGTCCGTTGTTTTCAGCAGAGCTGCGTTTTCTAACTTCAAAGTCCAGCATGATTGTACCCCAGTCGATTACATTGACTGCGCTTCTGGCCCAGGTCCAAAGGTGGTGTTCGACCTCTAAACTCTTGGTTTGCGCGGCGGAGGTAAATCCGTGCAACTTCCGTGCGCAACCTCTGCGGCCATGCCAATGGATTCTCCGAGTGTTGGGTGCGGATGAATAGTTTTACCGATATCCACTGCGTCACTGCCCATCTCGATAGCCAAGCACACTTCGCTGATCAAATCTCCAGCGTGTGTGCCCACAATGCCACCACCTACTATGCGGCCCGTTTCCTTATCGAAAAGCAATTTGCTAAAGCCTTCATCGCGGGTGTTGGCAATGGCACGCCCAGATGCCGCCCAAGGGAACACACCTTTGTCTATCTTGATGCCTTCGGCTTTACATTGCTCTTCCGTCTTACCTGCCCAAGCTACTTCCGGGTCGGTGTAGGCCACCGAGGGGATTTGTAGTGGGTCAAAAGCAGAGGTTTTAAGCTTGGCGTCGTTCTGTAGTTCACCGGCGCAAACTTCGGCGGCCACATGCGCTTCGTGCACCGCTTTGTGCGCCAACATGGGCTGCCCAACAATATCGCCAATGGCGAAGATATGCGCGACATTGGTGCGCAATTGGTTGTCGACATCAATAAAGCCGCGTTCGCTAACTGCAATGCCTGCCTGCTCTGCTCCAATTTTTCCACCGTTGGGTGAGCGGCCAACGGCTTGCAATACCAAGTCATAAACCTGTGCATCATCGGGGGCTTTATCTCCCTCGAACTGCACATGAATACCGTCTTCTTTTGCCTCGGCGGAAACGGTCTTGGTTTTCAGCATGACGTGGTCAAAGCGGTGCTTGTTGATTTTGTCCCAGACTTTAACCAAGTCTCGGTCAGCGCCCTGCATCAAGCCGTCGAGCATCTCGACCACATCAATGCGTGTACCAAGGGTTGAATAGACAGTGGCCATTTCCAGTCCGATAATGCCGCCGCCGATTACCAGCATGCGCTTTGGCACAGAGGCGAGCTCGAGGGCACCCGTGGAATCGACAATGCGAGGGTCTACGGGTAAAAAGGGCAGTTTTACTGATTGGCTGCCCGCTGCAATAATACAGCGTTGAAACTTGATGATTTGCTTACGGCCTGTCTCGGCTTTGCTTTCACCTTCCGTGGTGGCAACTTCTAGATGATACGGGTCCAGAAAGCGCCCGTTACCACGCACAGTTTCTACCTTGCGTGCCTTGGCCATACCTTTCAGGCCGCCGGTCAGTTTGCCAACCACTTTTTCCTTGTGGCCACGCAGTTTGTTGATATCAACTGTAGGCTCGCCAAAATCAATACCTAGATCTGCCATGTGCTTGGCTTCTTCCATCACATTGGCCACGTGCAGTAGTGCCTTTGATGGAATACAGCCCACGTTCAGGCAGACGCCGCCCAAGGAGGCGTACCGTTCGACAATAACGGTTTTAAGGCCTAAGTCAGCAGCGCGAAATGCTGCTGAATATCCACCTGGACCAGCGCCCAACACCAGTAGCTCGCATTCGATGTCGGCACCGCCACTGTGGCTGGCTGCGCTAGGAGCGGGAGCTGCAGTGGGAGTAACAACTTCGGTTTCTGTTTTGTCAGCAGCTGGTGCGACGGTGCTCACTTGCACTTCCATCACTCCGACCACCGAACCTTCGTTGACCTTATCGCCCACCTTGATCTGCAAGCTGGTGATTGTGCCGGCAAAAGGTGAGGGCACCTCCATGCTGGCCTTGTCAGATTCCAGAGTTAGCAGCGAGTCGTCTACTGCAACAGTGTCTCCTACATTGACTAAAAGCTCGATCACTTCCACGTCGGAAGAGTCACCGATATCCGGTATTTCTATTGTCTTGAGTTCGGACATGTTGACTTCCTCAGAGCAAGACGCGACGCACGTCGCTAATCAGTTGACAGTAGTGCGCCATAAAGCGCGCGGCGTCCGCACCGTCGATGATGCGGTGGTCGTAGCTCATATCCAGTGGACACATCAAGCGTGGCACAAACTCACTGCCGTTCCATACCGGCTGCATGCGCGCGCGCGTAATGCCCATGATGGCAGCCTCGGGTGCATTGACAATCGGCGTAAACGCCGTACCCCCAATACCGCCGAGGCTAGAAATAGTCATGCAGGCCCCTTGCATCTCGGTGCCTTTGAGCTTTTTGTCGCGGGCTCGCTTAGAGACGTCCATGATTTCTTCGGACAGCTCAAAAATTGACTTTTTATCGACATCCTTGAAGACTGGCACCACTAAACCATTGGGCGTATCCACGGCGATACCGATGTTGTAATATTTTTTGAAGATCAGCGCTTCACCATCTGGCGTGATCGAGCTGTTGAACTTGGGGAAGGCTTTTAAACAAGACGCCAGTACCTTCATGTGGAACACCAGTGCGGTGACCCGCACGCCAGCCTTTTCCGCTTCGCCCTTGAGGGACTTGCGGAAGTCCTCTAGGTCAGTGATATCGGCTTCGTCGTGGTGCGTGACATGTGGCACATTGAGCCAAGCTCTGTGTAAGTTTGCCGCTGATAGCTTGGGAATACGTCCCATCTCTACCCGTTCAATTTCGCCGAATTTGGTGAAATCTACCTCTGGGATAGGCGGTATACCAGCTCCACCTGCAGCACCAGCGGTGCTCAGGCCGCCGGGTGTCGAAGCACCTTCCATGACACGTTTGACGTAGGCTTTGACATCTTCTTTGACGATGCGACCCTTGCGCCCGCTACCGCTGATGTTGGCTATTTGGGCGCCGAGCTCGCGGGCAAATTTGCGAATTGCCGGGGAAGCGTGCGCTGTTTTACCTGGCAAGCTTGCCGTTGGGGAGTTGGCAGGCTGTGGGCTGGGCTTTGCCGCTTCCGCTGCCGCGGCCGGTGCAGGCTCAGGCTTGGCTTCTGCAACGGGGGAAGGTGCAGAAGCAAGTGTTGCATCAGTGACAGTTGCAGCGCCTTGTAGTGTGAGCACGAGATCGCCTTCATTGACCTTGTCACCCAAGTTCACAGCGATAGACTGCACCACACCTGCCGCCGACGAAGGCACTTCCATGCTGGCCTTGTCAGACTCCAGCGAAACAAGTGAGTCTTCCTCTGCGATTGTATCGCCGACAGCGACCAAAATTTCGATTACTTCTACGTCTTTGGAATCGCCTATATCGGGCACAATGACTTTGATTTCGGTTGCTTGTGCAGCTGGAGCAGCGGCAGTTTCTGCCTCGGCGCCAGCGTCGCTTGAGGCAGGCTCTGCCGCTTCTGTTTCAGCTGTTGCGGTAGCTTCAAGCAGGACCACCAAATCACCTTCGTTGGCTTTATCGCCCACGGCGAGTTTGACCTCTATAACAGTACCCGCTGCAGAAGAGGGCACATCCATGCTGGCTTTGTCGGATTCCAAAGTGACCAGAGAGTCTTCCACCGCCACAGTATCACCTGGGCCGACTAAAACCTCGATGACCTCAACGTCGGTTGAGTCGCCAATATCTGGCACGCGAACTTCAATTTGATTGCTCATAGTGTTCTCCGTCGCTCGCTGCCTTAAACCGAAATCGGGTTGGGTTTGTTGGGATCCAGCTCGTACTTGGCTACGGCTTGCGCGACTTTTGCGAGTTCTAGCTTGCCGTCATCTGCGAGCGCCCGAAGAGCAGCCACGACAACGTAGCGCGCATCGACTTCAAAGAAGTCACGCAAGGCGTCGCGGGTGTCCGAGCGGCCAAAGCCGTCGGTGCCCAGTACTTTGTAGCTTCTGGGTATCCAAGCGCGAACTTGCTCGGCGTGGTTTTTCATGTAATCGCTTGCTGCTACTACAGGGCAGTCGCAGTCTTGCAACATGTCGGTGATGTAAGCGCTCTTCTGCGGTTTGTCGGAGTTGAGCATGTTCCAACGCTCGGCTGCTTGTCCATCGCGAGCCAGCTCATTAAAACTCGTCACACTCCAAACATCACTATCCACGCCCCAATCTTCTTTGAGCATGCCCGCTGCCTTTTCGACTTCGCGCAAAATAGTGCCCGAGCCCAATAGACTGACGCGTAATTCACCCTCACCACGCTCTTTAAGCTTGTACATGCCGCGAATGATGCCCTCTTCAGCGCCAACTGGCATGGCCGGGTGGCTGTAGTTCTCATTCATGGTAGTGATGTAGTAGAAAATGTTTTCCTGATCGGCGTACATACGCTTCATCCCATGCTGCACAATCACTGCAAGTTCATAGGCGTAGCAAGGGTCGTAGCTTATGCAGTTGGGGATGGTGTTAGCCTGAATGTGGCTGTGACCGTCCTCGTGCTGCAAGCCTTCGCCGTTGAGGGTAGTGCGGCCAGCCGTGCCACCGATCAAAAAGCCGCGCGCTGACATATCGCCAGCCAGCCAAGCGAGATCGCCTATGCGTTGGAAGCCGAACATGGAGTAGTAGATGTAGAAGGGCACCATATTGACGCCGTGGGTGGAGTAGGCGGTGGCGGCCGCAATCCACGAACTCATGGCGCCTGCCTCGTTAATACCTTCCTCGAGTATTTGACCAGACTTGTCTTCTTTGTAGTACATGATCTGATCACGATCTTGCGGCTCATAGAGCTGGCCAACTGAGCTGTAGATGCCCAGCTGGCGGAACATCCCCTCCATGCCAAAGGTACGCGCTTCGTCGGGGACAATGGGCACCACATTCTTACCGAGCTTTTTGTCTTTCGTCAGGGTGGTCAAAATGCGTACAAAAGCCATGGTGGTCGACATTTCGCGATCGCCCGAGGCACCGAGCAGTGCCTTAAAAGCGTCTAGCGCTGGGACTTCCAAAGGCGCTGCGAATTTGTTGCGCTGGGGTAGGTAACCGCCAAGTTTTTTGCGTTGACCCTGCATGTACTTGATAGCCGGGTGATCAGGATCGGGCTTGATGTATTCTAGGTTTTCTACTTGTTCGTCGCTCAAGTCGATATTAAATCGATCTCGCATCTTGCGCAGTGACTCCACCGCCATCTTCTTTTGCGAGTGCGTGGTGTTGGTGCCTTCGCCAGACTCGCCCATACCGTAGCCTTTGACC
>JBMYWE010000149.1:0-6457 GCA_049607125.1 Granulosicoccaceae bacterium
TTCTTACAAGATTTGATGAGCCAGACAAGCGACGAGGTGCGTGTCGCTTAACTCGAGCCCGTCGTTTTTGGCTCTGCCTTCAAGCATTTCCACAGCCCGTGCCTCAATTTCACTCGCTTGCACATAATTTGTTTCAGGCCCGCTGATATGAGGCCGCTAGTGTTCCTATGTAGTTTGTCAGTACCACAGTGGTTGCAGGGATAGCAGCCTTCGAAAGATCGGTTTGGTTGTTGTTTTTAGACGTTTTGAGGCTTGAAATTTAGATGCAAGGGATTCAGCAAAAACTCCAGAAGTTGCACGAGGACGGCATCGTCGTCTTTGACGGTGTTCTGGATCAGCACCAGATAGATACCCTGAGACAGCAGCTTCTAAAGCATCTAGATAAATCAGGTCGCATTTATAACGGCGGCAATACGCAAAACGACGTGATTAATGTTGTTGAAGATATTCACTGGGTACTCAACAAAACCTTACTCAGCGACATCGTGCGCGTGGTGGCGGGAGACAATGCGGTCTACGTGCATCACTCAGACGTGCTGCACAATACTTTTACTGGTTGGCACAAGGATCACCTCGCACATCATGAAAGTGAGCATGACCTCGATTTTTGGGGAGACCACGAGGGTGAACCCTATCAAGTGTATAAATTTGCGCTCTATTTGCAGGATCATCGCCACGACAAAACCGCCTTGCGGTATTTGCGTGCCAGCCATGTTCGCAGTAAGCCGTATAACTTGCTAGAGCGCATTTATCACTACTTTTTCCATGAGACGGCGCAACCAGCGCCTGGCGCGCTAGTCGTATTTGATCAACGTATCTTTCACAATGGTGTCACGCCTTGGCTGCCCACCAAGATCTTGTTCAAAATGATCAAAAACCCAAGGCTCAAACAAAAACTCTGGGATGTAGAGCGCAGTATCAGAGGAATGCAAGATAGGGTTTTTCTGCAAGTGGCGTTTGGTCGCCCTGGCGAATACGCTAATCAACACGCCCGTGAGATGGTCGAGCGCCAACAGCGCAAGAAAGGGGCGGAGGTCTACGTTGTATCCCAATCCTTAAAAGATTGTTTGAGCGCGGGTGGTTTAGGTTTGGCAGAAGTGCAAGAAGGTGTGGGGCAGGGTAGCAAGTCTGAGCCTCGAGAGGTTTGAGCGCTTGTCAGCCGGACTCTCTGGTGGAGAAAGTCCGGCTTCTGTTTTTTTAATTTATCGACGAGCGGGACAGTGTTGTAAAACGAACTCTAGGCAGTTTTCTAAAGGCAATTTCTGCGCTTCACTATCTGTTCTTGCTTTGTACTCAAACTCTCCCTCGTCCAAACCGCGCTCAGACAGCACTACCCGGTGAGGCGTGCCAATGAGTTCGTGGTCGGCAAACATGGCGCCTGGACGCATGTTGCGATCGTCGAATAGCACATCGACACCCGCTGCCTGAATCTCGGCGTAGAGTTTTTCTGCCGCTTCGCGCAGGCGCTCGGATTTAGCCATGTTTATCGGGCAGAGAGCCAGCTGAAAAGGGGCGAGCTCATCGGTCCAAATAATGCCCTTATCGTCGTTGTTTTGCTCAATCGCTGAGGCCACCACGCGCGATACCCCGATGCCGTAACAGCCCATGTAGAGCACACTACTTTTGCCGTTTTCATCCAGTACTTTGCAGTCCAGTGCTTCACTGTATTGCTGACCGAGCTGAAAGATGTGACCCACCTCGATACCGCGCACAATCTCCAACTTGCCTCGGCCATCGGGGCTGGGGTCGCCGTCGAGAACGTTGCGGATATCGGCAACGGCTGGCAGTGGCAGGTCACGGTCCCAGTTCAGACCAAAGTGGTGCTTATCGTCTTGATTAGCGCCTGCGCCAAAGTCGGATAGCGTGGCGACTGCGTGGTCGATGATGATAGGCATAGGTAACTCCACTGGCCCCAGTGAGCCAAAGCCCGCACCCACAGCCTCGCGAACCTTGGCGTCGTCGGCCATGGTCAGTGGATTGGCTACCCCGTCGAGCTTCTCTGCTTTGATAGCGTTGAGTTCGTGGTCGCCGCGCACCATGAGTGCAATCAAGCCGCCTTCAATATTGTCGTCCGCTTCAACGATCAGTGTTTTCACCGTTTTTTTGATGTCCAAACCGTGCTTCTCTACCAGAGCCGCGATGGTTTTGGTATCGGGGGTGTCGACCAAACGCATCTCTTCCGTGGCTGCAGCGCGAGGCTCGGCCGGCGGCAGGGCTTCGGCCATCTCGACGTTGGCAGCGTACTGGGAGTCGGGGCACCAAGCGATGGCGTCCTCACCTGAGTCGGCCAGTACGTGAAACTCGGTGGATTTACTGCCACCGATTGAGCCGCCGTCAGCTTCCACCGGGCGATAATTGAGGCCCAGTCGGTCAAATACCTTGCAGTAGGCTTGGTGCATGGCGTCGAAGGTATTCTGCAGCCCTGCTTCGTCAATACTGAAGGAGTAGGCGTCTTTCATCACAAATTCGCGAGAGCGCATCACGCCAAAGCGCGGGCGAATCTCATCGCGAAATTTGGTTTGGATTTGGTAGTAGTTGACCGGCAATTGCTTGTAGCTGCGCAGTTCGTTGCGGGCGAAGTCGGTGATCACTTCTTCGTGGGTGGGGCCGAAGCAGAAATCTCGTTGGTGGCGGTCAGTGATGCGCAGCAGCTCGGGGCCGTATTTCTCCCAGCGACCGGATTCCTGCCAGAGTTCTGCGGGTTGTACAGCAGGCATCAGCACTTCCAGCGCACCGGCGCGATCCATCTCCTCGCGCACGACATTCTCGACACGGCGCAACACCTTAAGGCCCAGCGGCAGCCACGTGTAGAGTCCAGAGGCGAGGCGGCGGATCAAACCCGCTCGCAGCATGAGCTGGTGGCTGATGACTTCAGCGTCGGCTGGAGTTTCACGAAGAGTAGACAGAGGAAATTGGCTGACGCGCATGACAGGGGGCTCAGTTTGTTGATCAAAGCCGCTATTATGCGCCACAGCTGTGGCGGCTGTCAGCGTGTGTGTCCGCCAATCGCTGTATTTGCCTTGCTTGATGCACTGCCAGTGCGGGGAGTCGCGATTAATCCGCCAATGACATCGACTCGTCAGCCCAGAGTATCGCCTGTCGGTAGCACTCTTGCGCCGATTCGGGGAGCGGTTCCAGTTCGTTGGCGCTCAGATCAGACCAGCGCTCCAGTGCCACCGCCTGTCGCAAGAGTTTATTCATGGCGTTGTCTTCGCCGAGCAGCGCCGCTTTGATCTCATCGCTGATCGTCAGTTGATCCAACACATCTTGCTGCGGCGTGTCGGTCATGACGTCTAGCAGCGAGAGCATGCCTACGGTAAAGCAGGCATCAGCGTTGGGCATGTTTTTTTGCTCCGCCATCAACTCGCAGAACTTGGCGCGGTAGAGCGCCATGTTGACCAGTTGTAGAGGTTTGTCGTCCATGCCTGCCATGGCCATGACGCTGACCCAGTTGCGCAGAGTGTTTCGCCCAAGCAGAGCCGCTGCCTGCTGTATCGACTCTATTTTAACGCTGGTACCGCTGCCAGCGCTGTTGACATAGCGCAGGGCTTTGACCACCAGTCCGACGTCTTTGGACAGCACGCTGACAATTTCTTCCAGCTGAGTGTCGGGGTCGTTTACCAGTGCTAGCAGCTGGATCAGGGTAATCTTGTTCGACGGTATACCGGTAGTCGACAAGGTGGCGGGTTTGGCAAAAAAATAGCCCTGAAAGTAATCCACCCCTAAGCGTTGTAGTTTGTCGTACTCGGCGGCGGTCTCAATGCGCTCAACCAACACCTTGCGACCCGCTTGATGGTCAATCTTTAGTCGTTCCTCCAGTGCATCGAGGGGCGTCTCGCTGAAGTCGTATTTGATCAGTTTGGCCAGTTTTAACAGCGGCTGATGATCGGGGGTGTAGACGAAATCGTCCAGTGCCACCGAATAGCCATCGCGCACCAAGCGCGTGGCACCGCTGATGACTTCATCTGTCACGGGGATATCTTCCAGTATCTCCAAAACCACTCGGTCGGCGGGCAAAAAGCTGATGAGCTCTGGGTTGCAGAGGAATTTTTCGGTCAGATTGAAAAAGGCGAGCTTTTCTCCGACCAAGCTGTCTAAACCAAATTCGGCGATGGAATTGGTCAGGACACGCGAGGTGGCCATATCTCCGTCCAGTGGTCCAGCCATGGTGGTTTGAGCGCTGGCGCGAAACAACAGCTCGTAGCCGATGGAGTTCAGAGAACGGTCAAAAATGGGTTGTCGGCCAACAAAATACTGCGACATGCTCTAAAGCTCCAAAAATTCAGAAATAAAATTCTAAATCAACAAGATAGTGGGTTATTTGGGGTAGGCTAGTAGCGCCTGCTGCTCCCTTTTTCATCGGCCTGAGCAAAGCTTGCCTTTAGGTAACACTGTTACTCGTCGGTGCGAGACCAACAATGTGGAATCAGCCTTGCATCCCTCCTTTGCATTGTCAGGAGTCTGTTCAAAATCTCTTTGTTCCAGTAGGCAGAGGCAATTTGAACGGGCTCTAAGGACCAACAGACAGCTAGATTTACCGAGGGAATGGGATGAGATTGCAGGCACAAGCGGCGCGGTTGCAGCGCATACACGCTGCACTAGACGATAACCACCAGAATACATTGCTCGAATTTGCTGAATTTATCCTGCAGCGTTCTGGGGCAGAGTTGCCGACGCACGAGTTGCCCTTGCCGGATGGCATTTTGCCCGAGCCCGCCTTTGAAGAGCCTCCCGAGGACGAAACTGTCAGTGGCGCACTGGCGCGATTGTCCCGCGTCTATGAAATGCTGGATGTAGAGGCATTGCAAGCGCAAGCTTCGCTCGGCATTCTAGAGGGCGCGGCTATGCGAGAAAAAACCCCGCGCCAGTTGATCGACGAACTGGAGCGCTTTTTCGCCGAGCGCTATCAGCGAGCCCGATTAATTAGCTAGTGTCCATCGATAAAAAAGCGCCACAAAGCTCGCCCTGTGCGCGATCTTTTGATCTGCAAGATGTCGTTATTTGGAACCATCGAAGGCCCGCATCTTGTCGGCAAAATCTCACGCAGCCGAGGCTATCTTTAGGATGTGTTGATTGTGGTTGGACACTAGCTAGTGGATTCGCCTCGTCAGTACACGTAAAGTCCCTACATGTGCTCTAACGGATGGAGAGCAATTATTGGTTCTGCACTCAGGCACCGTGTCGGTCTGCAGACGCCCCGGAACCCTTAAAAAATACCACTGAGTGATCTTACAAAACGTGCTCGACCTAATACACAACTGGTATCAGCGACATTTCTCCGATCCGCAAGCGGTTATTCTGGCTTTGTTTTTAGTGATCGCCAGCGCGCTGATTCTGCTGCTTGGGAATATTCTGGCGCCGCTGTTGATAGCGGCTATCTGCGCCTACCTGCTCGAGGGGGTGGTGCGCCACATGGATCGCCTGGGCACCCCGCGAGGCTTGTCGGCTTCGCTGGTATTGGCGGTGTTCCTGTTACTTATTCTCGCCTTGCTGTTTGTCGTGGCGCCTCTGTTGTTCCAACAGGTGACACAACTCTTTCTCGAATTGCCGCGTATGATCGGGCGCGGCCAGCAGGAGCTGCTGCGCTTGCCCGAGGTCTACCCAACCCTCAATCTCACCAAAGAGCAGATCAACGATATCGTCAAACCCCTGACCGGTGAAGTTGTGGCACTGGGGCAGGCGGTGTTGTCTTTCTCCGTGGCCAATGTGCTCAACGTATTTGCCTTCGCCATCTACTTTATTTTGGTGCCCATGATGGTGTTTTTTGCGCTCAAAGACAAAAACATGATTATTGGCTGGGTCACCAACTTTATGCCCACGCGAAGCGCCTTGTCCAAGCGGGTCTGGGCCGAAGTTGACCTGAAAGTGGCCAGCTATGTGCGCGGCAAATTCATCGAAATCGTGATTGTTTGGGTCGTGACCTACTTAGTTTTTGCCTTGATGGGCCTCAACTATTCGCTGTTGCTCTCGTTTCTAGTCGGTATTTCGGTGATTGTTCCCTTTGTTGGGGCGTTTGCGGTGACGCTGCCAGTCGCTGTCATCGCGTATTTTCAGTGGGGGCTGAGTGCAGATTTCTATTGGCTGCTGTTTTCCTACGTGATCATCCAAGTGTTGGATGGCAACGTATTGGTGCCAATTTTGTTTTCTGGCGTGGTCAGTTTGCATCCGCTCGCCATCATTGTTGCCGTGTTGTTTTTTGGCGGCCTATGGGGCGTGTGGGGCGTATTTTTTGCCATTCCGCTCGCCACCTTTGTGCACGCCCTACTCAAGGCATGGCCTTCGTCTCCCAGCTACGAACCTGGCTGACGGCGCCCTGCCGCCAGACAGAGAGCCCTGCATAGGCCTCCTAGATCGAATTTAGAATAGCCTGCGCAAAGTCTAGCGCTACTTGCCCCTGAGCTCGCCGAGCAGCTCCAGTACTTCTTCCGCATGGCCTTTGGCTTTGAGTTTGCGCCAC
>JBMYWE010000150.1:0-6445 GCA_049607125.1 Granulosicoccaceae bacterium
TTGCCATTGAATACGCACAAACAGTGAGTATTTGCCCTAGTGCCGATGGCCATCATAGCGATCATCGCGGTTGGCGTCTCGATGCCGGGCAATGAGCTGCGGGGCCTAACCGCCCCGCTGGAGCAATTCGTCTACAGCCTGGTCCCGCAACTCAAAAGCCTCTACAGCTTTCAGAAAATCGGCCATGCCGTCACCTTCGCACTGCTGACGTTCTTCGCCTGCCTGGTGCGCCAGCGCCTCGGCGCCACTTGGCTCGGCTTGATCTGCTTTTTGTTCTTGCTCGCAGTTCTCACCGAGGGAGTGCAGCTATTTTTTATAGGCCGCAGCTCCCGCTTACTGGATGTTGGCATTGACCTAGGTGGCGCAGCTGTGGGCGCCACCCTCTATTTGATACTGTGGCTATTGAGTTTCCCCTTGCGCAAGAAGATCAAATAAAGGCCGATCAGCCAGCTATTAACGACTCTTAGTCTTCATCGCTACAGTGTACAACCAAGACAGGTACGTGTACGTGGCGAATAACCGCTTCGCAGACAGAGCCCAGCAGCACGCGGGCCAGGCCGCTACGGCCGTGACCTCCCATCACCACCAAGTCCCGCTTGTCAGCAGCGGTACTGATCACTTGAGCCGCGGCTCCTCCCTCGCTGAGCTCTTGGCTTGCCTCGACACCTGCTGCAGTGGCACTGGCAACGGCGGCGTCCAACGCTTGCTGGCCCAACTCGACAATATCTTCGTCGATTGGGTCTGGGTAACTGACAAATCCATCCACTTCCGCCATTCCAACGGCATAACTCGGCTGGGTCACGTACAGGAAATGCACACTGGAGCCACAGAGCTTGGCCAAACGTAAAGCATGATCAATAGCTTGCTGACTACAGACCGATCCGTCGGTGGGCACTAGTATCGTGTTATACATGCTTAACTCCTTGATTCATCATACGATTCACCCAGTAAACCACAGGCTCTAGCACGCCTCAAGCTTATGCATCAAGGTGCGCTTTAACGAACTAAGATAGCGCGTCTGCGAAAAAACGGAACCACGTCACAACTTCGGCGGTAGAATTTGAAGCCGCAGCGCCAATGCTTCATTCTGCTACGTCAGTCAAAGTTCCTCGGTATCGAGTGCGCGCTCGGCGACGACGCCACTCTCGACGAGATTTCAGAGAGTTATGGACATTCAAAGCTTGTTGCACAACTATCCGTACAACCTTTTGATCGCTGCTGTTGTAGGCGGCATCGTGGTTTGGTTGCTCTGCGGGCGCTCCGCGCGACGCGCCCTTCGACTTCAGCGCGAACAAGCCGACACGCAACTGTCCCAAGTTCGAGGTGACCTGCTGGGCGAAATCGACACCAAAAATGACGACATCGCGCAGTTGGAGCATCGACTCTCAGAAGCAGACCACCTAACCCAGAACCTGAGTCAAAAAGCGAGCCTACTGGCCAATGAGCAGCAGCGCTATGCGGATCTCAAAGATCGCTACCTGAACGACGTCAGCCGCGCGCGCAACGTACTAAAAACCAGAGCCGATGCCAGCGCGGAGCTAGAGCGACGCAACACTGAATCAGCTGCTCGCTACAAAGAGCTGCACCAACGCTGGGACACGGAACGCAAGCGCTACGCGAAACTGGTGACCGAAAAAAACCAAAAAATAGCCGATTTAGAGTCACACCTAGAAGGCCTGCAACCGACTGACTCACAGTCGGCCGATCCCGCCCTGCACAGCTATAGTCACGGCCAGTTAGAGAGCATGTTGGTCGACTTGCGGCACCAGTTGGCACAGAGTGAAGAGCGAGCAGAGAAGCTTCAACGACAAGTCGAGAACTCAGAAAATCCAGCTGAGATTCCTGAACAGCGCGACGCTGCACTCAAATTGCGAGAGCTGAGCAATAAGCTTGAAGCCAAAGAGCGCGAAATTGCCCGGTTGCGTCAGCAACACCTAGAAGACAAAGCCTATGTAGCGGCTCCTGTGGCCATGGTTCAAGACACTGCCGACGAGCAAAGCCAGCACGCGATCAGGGAACAGCTTGAAGCCAAAATCACCGAAGCGGAGCACCTGAAAGCAGAAGTTGAGCGCCTGCAGCCAGCGGCGGCCAAACTGCGCAGACTGGAAACTCAGTTACAACAAGCGCTGCGTGGGGAGCCAAACAATTCGGCCCTGACCCAGTCTCTTGAATTAGAGCTCAACCAAGTACAGAGTCTGTTGAGCAAGCAACAGGTCGAGGCTAGGTTGAACCTTGAAAAGCAGGCGAGCGCCTTTCAACGTCAAATAAATGCCAAGACCGACACCATCAGCCGATTAAATCGCCAGTTGCAGGCGAGCGCTCAGGGAAATAAGTAATCGAGCGCCGGTGCGCGTCTAGCTGTACGGGTTGATCCCTGGCACGCCCGACTTAAAGCGTTTGTGCTGCCAAAAATATTCTGTCGGCGAACGGCGAATCATCGCTTCGAATTGATCGTTCAACGCTTGGGCCTGCTGTTCAAGCTCGGTGCTCTCATCGAGGGACAAAGGCGGACGAACCACCAGCTTCAGCCTTTCCTGCTGCCGCTCTAATTCAAAAAAGACCAGTTTCGCACCCGAGCGCTTTTGCAGGCGCGCAGGGCCGCTTGTCGACAACACGGGCTGTGCAAAATAGCGCGTGGCCACCGCTCCTCGATGACCCGACACCGCGTGGTCGGGCAACATCCAAAGCACCCCGCCCCCGCGCAGCACTCGCATCGCTTTACGCATATCAGAGCCCAGCACCACATCGGGCGCGAAGCGCAGCCGTTTCTGTTTTTGAAAGGCTTCGAACAGCGGGTTTTTAGCGGCGGCATAGACCGGGTAAAACGGGTGGGCACGGCACAGGGCGGCACCCGCGATTTCGATGGAGAGGTAGTGGCAGGACAGCAAAATGACCGGTGTGCCCTGCTGCGTCAAGCGCTGCAGATGCTCTTCGCCCTCTATGTGCACATATTCATCTAGCCAGCTGGGATCGGCAAACCACAGCTTGGCGGTCTCCATCAAACTCAGCGCCAGTGCCTGGTAGTTTTTCTCGCAAACACCGTCTCGCCAAGCATCATTTTGTTCGGGAAAGGCCAACTGTAAATTGCGCTCAACCACGCGCCGTCTAGATGGCACGAGCTGTTGCAAAAGCCAGCCAAGACCCACCGAAAGAGAAGGCCAAAAGCGGGTGGGAACAAGCGCTACCAGTCGCAAAAACGCTAGGCCCAGCAGCGTAGGCCAGTGGCGTGGGTGCCACATATTTAAAGCGGCAGCGTCACTCACGCTTCGTTGGCGCTCGGCTCTTGCACTAGAGAGGTCAGGCTGCGAGCCATATGGCGCAGAGTGAATTGTGCTTTGAACATCTTGCGAGAGCGCTGGCCCATCGTGCGCAGCTCTATCCCTTCGTCGAGGGTAACCAACAGCGCTTCGGCCACACTTTGCGCCGAGCCAGACGTGGCAAGATAACCGTTACTGCCAGGTGTGACCATATCCTGCAGCGCCCCCATAGGAGAGGCGACCAAGGGTAGGCCGAAGCTCATCGCAGTTAGCGCATGCTGTGCCGCGTGGCCCGCCTGAAAAGGCGCGAGACAAATATCAAAAGCCGTAAAAACACCTGCGTCCGCCGGCTGCCCAATCATGCTGCCAGCACCGGCCGAGTTCTGCGCCGCGAGTAACCGCAGCTCCTTGCCGTACTCGTGCTGGTAGCTGCCCAGAATAAACAGCCGCAACTGCTGTCCACCCAGTTGTTCGAGCACCTCAAGTGCGACTTCTTGACCCAGATGCGGGTGCAGTGGGCCAGGCACACAGACCGCAATATGATGCTTATCCAACCTGAGGCGCTCGCGCTCACTCGCGCGCCTATCTTGAAATTGATCACGTAGATCAGGCACCGCTGGTGGGAGATAGGCGACTTGCGCATCACAGCGAGTCTCCAGAGAAGCACACAGGCTCTGTGAGGTGGCGAAGACCCCATCCAAACCCTTGAGAAAACGCGAATCTACTTCGTCGAACACCACCGCATAAGCATCGGCGGCACAGCTCTTGGCGACCTTGCTGCCCACACGGGCACCCTCTTCACCATAAGCAATCACCACATCGACTGCCTGCGCCTTGGCAAAGCGACTCATGGCGAAGCTGTCGAGCCAACCCGTGGCGCTGCGTCTAGGCTCACAAGCAACGCCGGTACGCTTGCATTGGGCGGCGATCCAGCTACCCTCGGTGCACACGCAGGACAGCACGTGGCCCTCGTTGCACAGCACGCTCATGTGCAAAAAAGCTTGGCGCTCCGCACCACACCCTGCGGTGTCCGGCACAACCACCAATACTCTCATCGCCACTCCTATGAACAAGCCCAATCGAATCGTCTCAGGGCCTTGAATAAGCCCATTATCATATCGAAAAACCTTTCCTCAAAACTTGACGACATGCCCAAACCACCTTTGCTCTATCGTCTTCTTCTAACTCTATTGACCCCAGTGTTAGTTGTGGTGATCGGCTGGCAAGCTTGGAAGAACCGCAGCAAGCGCTTCGCGATGCAGCGGCTCGGTATAGGATTTACTCTCACCACACAGCGCCCCGTCTGGATTCACTGCGCCTCGGTGGGTGAGGTCAATGCCGCCAAAGCACTGATCGAAGGGCTGCGTGCAAAGCAAGACTGCCCACCTTTACTTGTATCTACCGCCACCCCCACAGGTGCAGACGCCGTGCTTCAACAGGGTTGGAACGACATTCCGCACGTTTTTCTACCGCTGGATTTTTCATGGACTGTGGTCCGAGCATTTAACGCCATTGAGCCTCGAGCGCTACTGTTGATGGAAACCGAGATTTGGCCAAATTTGATCCACCAAGCGCATCGTCAAGGCGTGCCGGTGGTGATTTTTAACGGCCGCTTGAGTCCCCGTACTATGAATGCCCCTCAGTGGCTAAGACCGGTCTACCAGCAAACACTCGCCAAGGTCTCAACCGTGCTGGCTAAGTCCAGCGAAGACGCCAAGAGATTTGTTTCACTTGGCGCTGCGGCTGATCGAGTGCAAACGCTCGGCAACCTGAAGTTTGCCGCCGCTGCTCAGGCTCAAGCTACGCAGGCGAACCCTATCGATCAGCCCTTTTGGCTCGCAGCATCCACCCACGAGAACGAAGAACAACAGCTCTGCCAGGCCCTGCTGCGAGAGCCCAAAGGGGCAACCGCGCTGCTCCTCATCGCTCCGCGCCATCCCAAACGCAGCGCCAAGATACAACAACAGCTGCAGGCACTCGGTATCGAGTTCGCGGTGCGCAGCAAATCCGAGACTATTGAGGTCGACACCCAAGTTTATCTGGCCGACACGTTGGGCGAGATGCAAGGCTGGCTGCAACATGCTCAGCTCGTGTTTATGGGGGGGTCACTGGTGGATGTAGGCGGTCATAACCTGTTGGAACCCGCAGCGGCGGGCAAGCCCATCATCAGTGGGCCCTACCTGCATAACTTCACTGAGGAAGCCGCTCTGCTGTCGGAGGTCGGTGCCCTGGAAATTCGCGACAACGCCAATGATGTCATAAACAGTGTGACCGAGCTTCTTAGTAACGCGCCCGCTCGGCAGACTCGTGGTCTGGCAGGTCAGCGAGCCGCGCTGCAACAAGCTACCGTTCTCAGCGACTACCTCAAGGCGCTAGGCCCGTACATATCCGCTCAACAATAGCTGCCAGCATCGCTCACTGTAGTGATTGATTTCGCCAAGGCGGAGCAATTTCTCCAGCGAGCGCTGCAAACGGGCCAAGTTTTGTTGTTGCCATGCTTTGCCCTGACGACGGCGACAACGGTCAAAGTCAATCAAGTACACGTCACCCGCCTCGTCGAGCAGCAGGTTCTTCGCGTTTAGATCTGCGTGCCACACACCACTGGCGTGCACACGCCACACCGCCTCACCCACAGCAGACCACAGCGCGTCTTCTAACGGTGATATGCGCAGACGCTGCGCCAGAGTCTGTGTGCCGGGGATAGCCCGGGTGATTAAGTCACAGGTATAAAACGCACCCGCCCGCTCCACTCTCGCGCCCAGGGGTTCTGGCACCGGCAAGCCCTGCTTAAGCATCCACTCGAGCAAACGATACTCAGCAAATGCTCGGGTGCGCCTCAAACCAAGCCAGACAAATCGATCTCGAGACACCCTGCCCGCTAGCCCACCGCGGTAGTAGTGACGCAGAACCGCCTCTGTATCACCGTACCGGACAAACCATGCACTGCCTCGACCGTCGGCAGTGCGCAATATGGCGCCGCTTTGACGCAGCTCACTCAAATCGAAGGGGTCGACAGTAAGGTTTTCCAGTTCACTTGTTAGCACAGTATGAGCAGAGCAAGAAGGCGGAGCATCAGAGGGCATTAATAAAAATCGCAGTCGGAGAGCTGTCGCTAATCTAGCAGAACTTCAAGTTCACACCCAACATCGAGCAGAGCATCTCTCTCCGAAATACACTGAGATAGAACA